>NZ_JAVVLT010000053.1:0-58408 GCF_036224885.1 Marinobacter sp. OP 3.4 | reverse complement strand
GCAAGTACGTCCATGTAGGGCTCGACGGCAGCCATCCCTGGCTGCCGACGGTTCCGGAAAGACGTCCCCCTCCTTGCCCTCCCGACATCGGGATCGCCTGAAAGAAAATACAACCTTTGTCTTGAAGGATGCTGCTGCGGCCACCATTCTTTAGTTTTAATGTGCTTTTCCAGTCGGATCTTAAGGCAACCGTACGTTCCTCGATCCTGGACACAAACATCGTTTGCGAATGTCACGAACACCAATTCCATCAGTCTTGAGCCCCAGTATCAGGCTCCCAAAAACCAGAGGAAAGATTGACTACCACCACCGAAGCCCGACAATTCGATCTGAGCCCCGCTGACCAACGTCGGCTCGCCGTCCTGTGCGGCCAGTTCGATGAGCACCTCAAACATATCGAACGCCGCATGGATGTCCGCGTGGGCCGCCGTGGCCACCACTTCCGCATCGAAGGCCAGCCGGAAAACGCCACCGCCGCCACCGAAGTCATCCGCCACCTGTACCGGGAAACCGAAGCCACCGACGACATCAGCCCGGAGACCGTACACCTGTTCATCCGGGAATCCGGTTTCGAACGCTTGCCGCAGGCCTCCGAGTGGGATGGCAGCCAGATCGTCATCAAGACCCCGAAACTGCAGGCCAGACCGAGGGGTAAAAACCAGCAGAAGTACGTCCACAACATCCGCAATCACGACGTCAACTTCGGTATCGGCCCCGCCGGTACCGGCAAGACCTGGCTCGCCGTGGCCTGTGCCGTGGAAGCCCTGAAGGACGAACAGGTCAAGCGCATCCTGCTGGTGCGCCCGGCGGTGGAAGCGGGCGAAAAACTCGGCTTCCTGCCCGGCGACCTGGCCCAGAAGGTGGATCCCTACCTGCGCCCGCTCTACGACGCCCTCTACGAAATGCTGGGCTTCGACCAGGTGACTCGCCTGATCGAGAAAAGCGTGATCGAGATTGCTCCCCTGGCCTTCATGCGCGGACGGACGCTTAATAATTCCTTCATCATTCTCGACGAGAGTCAGAATACCACCCGGGAACAGATGAAAATGTTCCTGACCCGGATCGGCTTCGGATCCACGGCGGTGATCACCGGCGACACCACCCAGGTGGACCTGCCCCGGGGGCAGAACTCCGGCCTGATCCATGCCGCCAGCGTGCTGAGCAAGGTGTCGGGTATCGGCTTCACCCGGTTCGAGTCCAGCGACGTGGTCCGCCATCCGCTGGTGCAGCGGATCGTGGAAGCCTACGACAGCTTCAACGAAGACGACCCGGTATGAGCGAACTGACCGTCGACATCCAGCGCATCATTGAGAGCAATGACCTGCCGGACGACGACCGGCTGATCCAATGGGCCCGGGCCGGCTGGCAGCAGGCCCACGATTCCGAGGTCACCCTGCGCCTGGTGGACGAGTCGGAAAGCCGGGCCCTGAACCACCAGTATCGTGGCAAGGACCGGCCCACCAACGTGCTGTCCTTCCCATTTGAGGCGCCAGCCGGTATAACAGTCCCTCTGGCCGGCGATCTGGTGATCTGCGCGCCGGTGGTGGCCCGGGAGGCCGTCGAACAGAACAAGACATCAGAGGCACACTGGGCCCATATGGTCATCCACGGCCTGTTGCATCTTCAGGGTTACGACCATATGGAAGATGACGAGGCCGAGGTTATGGAAGCCCTGGAAATCCGGTTGCTGGCCGACCTTGGCTACGGCAACCCCTATGAGACAGAGGAATCGGAACCACACTCATGAGCGACGATCAGTCGAGTCGCGGCCAGGACCGAAAGTCCTGGCTGGAGCGAATATCCCAGGCTTTCTCCAGCGAGCCTGAGTCCGTCGAGGACGTGCTGGAGATCCTTCGCGATGCCGAAGAGCACAACATTATCGACACCGATGCCATGAGCATCATCGAAGGCGCCATGCAGGTCATCGACATGCGCGTCGACGAAATCATGATTCCCCGTTCCCAGATGGTCACCGTCAAGGCTTCCCAGGAGCCCAAGGCCTTCCTGCAGGAAATCATCGACTCCGCCCACAGCCGGTTCCCGGTGATCGGCGACAGCCAGGACGATGTCATTGGCGTGTTGCTGGCCAAGGACCTGCTGCCCCTGGCGCTCAATAACGACCTCAACTGGAACCGCATCCGCGAGATCCTGCGTCCGCCCACCTTTGTGCCCGAGAGCAAGCGTCTCAATCAGCTTCTCAAGGAGTTCAAGGAGAACCGCAACCACATGGCCATCGTGGTGGATGAGTACGGCGGTACCGCTGGCCTGATCACCATTGAAGACGTGCTGGAACAGATCGTCGGCGAAATCGAGGACGAGCACGACTTCGACGAGGAAACCAACATCAAGCCCCACGGCGACGGCTCCTGGGCGGTGAAAGCGGTGACCTCGGTGGAGGACTTCAACGAGTTCTTCGGGACCGAAATGGACCAGCAGGAATTCGACACCATTGGCGGCATCGTGCTCAAGGAGTTCGGCCACCTGCCCCGCCGGGGCGAAGCCACCAGTTTCCACGGCTTCACCTTCACCATCGCCAACGCCGACAACCGGGTCATCCGGTTACTGCAGGTGACCCGGGACGATGCTGAGTAACCCCCTGGCCAGCACACCGCGCTGGCTCAACGGCCTGCTCCTGTTGCTGGCCGGCGCGCTACAGACACTGACGCTCTCCCCCTGGGACTGGTGGTGGATTGGCCCCCTGTCCACTGCCCTGATCGTGTTCGCCGCCCTGCCCCTGGCAGTCCGCCACCTGTTTCTGGCCGGCTGGCTGACGGGGCTGGGGCTGTTTGCCTCCGGTGTAACCTGGATCTATATCAGCATCAGCGAGTATGGCAATACCTCAACCCCCATCGCGATCACCCTGATGGCGCTTTTCGTGGCCGGCCTGGCCCTGGTGCACGGGCTGGCGTTCTGGTTCTGGGGCAAGTTGGCGAAGGACAGCCCGATACGTCGCCTGATCCTGTTTCCGGCGGTGTGGGTGCTGGCGGACTGGATTCGTGGCTGGTTGCTGACGGGTTTCCCCTGGCTATACCTGGGGACCGCCCATGTGGACGGCCCGCTGGCGGGCTGGGCCCCAATCACCGGCGTCCACGGCATCACCCTGATGGTGACGGCCACCGGCGCCGCCCTGTATGGCCTCTACGGGCTGGTCCGGTCCAGACAGTTGACGCGGGCAGCCATCCTCGGCGCCTGTACCCTGGCCGTCTGGCTCGCCGGCCCGGCGCTGAATCGCATCCCCTGGACCCAGGTGTCCGATGACACCCTGAGCTTCGCCACCATGCAGGGCAATATTCCCCAGCAGATCAAGTGGGATCCGGATTTCCTGCGGGACCAGTTGGTGATCTACCTGGGGCTCACCGAGGACGACTGGAACCGGGATATCATCCTGTGGCCGGAAACCGCGATCCCCATCACCCAGGACCAGGCCGGCCCGATCATCGAGCATATCCAGTCCAAACTCGGTGAAGGCAGTACGCTGATCAGCGGCATCCCCTGGTACACCTACAGTGCCGCGCGGGAGGACTACACCTTCCACAACGCCATCATGGCCATCGGCGAACAGGGCGACGGGGTCTACCACAAGCAAAAACTGGTGCCTTTCGGGGAGTATGTTCCCCTGGAGCAATGGCTGCGGGGCATTATCGGGTTCTTCGACCTGCCCATGTCCAGTTTCAGCCGTGGCCCGGAGTACCAGGACCCGCTGAAGGCCGGCGACGCCAGGCTCACGCCCGCCATCTGTTACGAGGTAGCCTATGCGGATTTCGTCGCCAGGAACGCCCGCCGAGGCAATATGCTGGTGACCATCAGTAACGATGGCTGGTTCGGGGACTCCATCGGCCCCCACCAGCACCTGCAGATGGCCCGGATGCGGGCCCTGGAGACCGGGCGCTACATGCTGCGGGGCACCAACAACGGGGTGACCGCCGTTATTGATGAAAAAGGGCAGATCACAGAGCAGATCCCCCAGTTTGAACGCGCGGTCATGAACGGTGAGATCCGTACCGCCAGTGGTAATACGCCCTTCATGCTGACCGGCTCCTGGCCGGTGCTGACGCTGGTGGCGATTCTGATCGTATTCGTCCGCGAGCGGGTGATTCCCAAGCCCTGATGGCGCCCCCTTGCCCTGTCTGACTCCCCAGGAATGGTGAACGTAGGCTGTAGCCCCTCTCCCCTGGAGGGAGAGGGGTTGGGGAGAGGGGGAAAAGTTAACTCCTAAGTCCGATCTCGGGCGCCCTTCGGGCGCTCCCCCTCTCCCTGGCCCTCTCCCTCAAGGGGAGAGGGAAGGTTTAACGCGAACTCAGTGTAGACCCTCTCCAGGGAATGGTTAACGTGAGGTCTGTGCAGAGCAGGGTTCAAGGTAATCAATCAACAATTGCAGGCTGGTACGTCCCCGGAAGGTATTGGCGTCCGGCTTGTAGACCACCCGGGCGCCGCTGCGGGTATAGTCGGGGACTTCCGGCCCGGTATTGAAGGCGATGCCGTCCACCGCCTCATGACCGTCCACCGGTTGCAGCACCAGCTTCAGGTGGTTCTCCCCCACAATACGCTGGCTGATCACCCGGAACTCGCCATCGAACATGGGTTCCGGGAAGTGCTGCCCCCAGGGCCCAGCACGCTTCAGCAGGTGGGCGGTTTCCAGGCACAGTTCCCCGGGGCTCAGGGGCCCGTCGGTGACCACCGCCGCCTCCAGGTCTGCTTCCGTCAGGGAGTCCCTCACCGTCTCGTCGAAGGCCTGACTGAAGCGCTCCAGGTCGTCGCCGGCGATGGTCATACCGGCCGCCATGGCGTGACCACCAAACTTCTTCAGCAGTCCCGGGTGACGGGTATCCACCACCGCCAGGGCATCACGGATATGCAGACCGGGAATGGACCGGGCCGAGCCCTTGAGTTGTTCGCCATCCTCGTCCGGGGCAAAGGCAATGGTGGGCCGGTGGGTCTGCTCGCGGATGCGGGCCGCCAGGATACCGATCACCCCCTGGTGCCAGTCCGGGTCGAACAGGGCCAGCCCCCAGGGCAGTCCCTCGATATCCAGTGACATGGACGCCAGCAGGTCCTGGGCCTGGGCCTTCATGTCCTTTTCAATGGATCGGCGCTCCCGGTTGAAGGTATCCAGTTCCCGGGCCAGGCGCCGGGCCTCGTCGGGATCATCCGCCAGCAGGCAGGCAATGCCGATGCTCATGTCGTCGAGACGGCCGGCGGCATTCAGTCGCGGCCCCAGCACAAAGCCCAGGTCGGTGGAACTGATGACAGTGTGATCCCGGCCCGCCACCTCCAGCAGTGCCAGGATACCGGGCCGGGCCAGGCCCTGCCGGATACGGCGCAGGCCCTGTTCCACGAAGATACGGTTGTTGTGGTCCAGGGGCACCACATCCGCCACCGTGCCCAGGGCCACCAGGTCCAGCAGGCTACCCAGGTTGGGTTCCGACTGCGGCAGCCTGCCCTGTTCCCGCAGGTGTTTGCGCAGGGCCGTGAGCACATAGAACATCACCCCCACCCCGGCAGCATGCTTGCTCAGGAAGGGGCACCCCGGCTGGTTGGGATTCACGATGGCATCCGCCTCCGGCAGGCTGTCACCGGCCAGGTGGTGATCGGTGACCACCACTTTCATGCCCGCCTCCCGGGCGGCCCGCACACCTTCGTGGGCAGATATACCATTGTCCACGGTCACCAGGAGGTCAGGCGTCTCACCCTCCTCCACCAGCCGGTGAATAATCCCCGGCGTCAGCCCGTAACCATCAGCAAAACGACTCGGTACACGGAAATCGATCTGGCCCAGCCCGAGCATCGACAGTCCCAGCATGGCCACAGCCGTGCTGGTGGCGCCGTCGGCATCGAAGTCCCCCAGGACCAGCACTTTCTGCTGCTGCCCGATGGCATCGGCCAGCAGTTCCACGGCACGGTCGATACCCTGCAGTTGCATGGGGGATGCCAGGTGCTTGAGGGTATAGGTCAGTTCGGCATCGGAGGACACCCCCCGGGCCGCATAGAGCCGCCGTAACAAGGGCGGCAGGTCACGGCCCCAGTCCGGATCCGTGTCCGGGCCGGGGCGACGCAGGATCTTCTTGGGAGTCATAGACACTCAACGGTGCCCGGGAAGGCAGTGCTTCCCGGGATCATCAGGCAAACTTCCAGTGCTTGGCCATGAAATCCTGGACGGACGTCAGGTTGTTCTCCAGCACAGTGTAACGTTCTTCCCGTTCGAACAGGTCGGCCATATGGGCCGGCAATGGCGGCTTCACGGAGAGCCCGGCCTCGGCGATGGCATCCGGGAACTTGGCCGGATGGGCCGTGCCCAGGGTAATCATGGGAACACTCCGGTCACGGCGACAGTTTCGGGCCGCCCTCACACCAATGGCGGTGTGGGGATCCAGCAGATATTCGTTGTCTTCGTAGACCTGACGGATGGTCTCGCAGGTGGTCCTGTCGTCCACCGCATCGCTGTCAAACAGCTTGCGAGCATGGCGCCATCGGTAGTCCTCGATACTGACCGGCCCCTTGGCGGCATTCTCCAGCAGCAGTTTGACGGCGGCGCCGTCACGACCGTGCAGATCGAACAGCAGGCGCTCGAAATTGCTGGATACCATGATATCCATGCTCGGCGACAGGGTATGCTCCAGCTTAAGCTGTTCGTACCGGTTGCCGCTCATGAAGCGGTGGAGGATATCGTTGCGGTTGGTGGCGATCACCAGTTGCGAGATGGGCAGACCCATCTTCTTCGCCAGGTAACCCGCGAAGATGTCACCAAAGTTGCCAGTGGGCACCGAGAAGGCCATGGAACGGTCGGGGCCACCCAGGGACAGGGACGCCTGGAAGTAGTAAACAATCTGGGCCATGATCCGCGCCCAGTTGATGGAGTTGACCGCGGCCAGCCGGGCCTTGCCACCCAGGAAGGACTGATCGCCGAAGCTGGCCTTCACCATCCGCTGGCAGTCGTCGAAATTGCCCTTCACGGCGATGTTGTGGATGTTGTCACCCGGTACCGTGGTCATCTGCCGGCGCTGGACTTCAGACACCCGCTCGTGGGGATGCAGGATGAAGATATCCACATGCTCACAGCGACGGCAGCCCTCGATCGCGGCGGACCCGGTGTCGCCGGAGGTGGCCCCCATGATCACCGCATGCTCGCCGCGCTTCTCCAGCACGTAGTCCAGCAGGCGCCCCAGCAGTTGCAGGGCAAAATCCTTGAACGCCAGGGTCGGGCCACGGAACAGTTCCAGTACCCACTCGTTGGCATCCAGCTGCACCAGCGGCGCGATCGCCTTGTGGGCGAACACATCGTAGGTGTCTTCCAGCATCCGTCGGAAATCGGCTTCCGGAATGGCGTCGTCCACGAACGGGTACATGATATTGAAGGCCAGCTCGCTATAGGACAGCCCGCGCCAGCTACGGATTTCCTCCAGGCTGAAATGGGGCAGCGATTCCGGCACATAGAGCCCGCCATCGGTCGCCAGACCGGTCAGCAGAACGTCCTCGAAGCCCAGGGCGGGGGCCTCGCCCCGTGTACTGATGTATCTCACGTGCGTACCTGTCAGTTGAAGTTTTCAGCGCGGATGCGAACCACCTGGTCGTCCACCTCATCCAGGGCTTCCAGTTCCTCGATGGCCTGGTTGACCTGACGCTCCTGGACCGTATGGGTCAGGATGATCACCGGAATCCGGCCATCCTGGACCTCGGATTCCTTCTGCATGATGGACTCGATGTTGATGCCGTGCTCACTGAGGATGGAGGCCACCTTGGCCAGAACACCCGGGCGGTCCAGGGCCTGGATACGCAGGTAATAGGCAGACTGGGTGAATTCCATGGGCAGCACTTCCAGATCCTCGATGGCCTCCGGCGCAAAGCCGAGGTAAGGCACGCGACCTTCGCCACCACCCTGGATGGCCCGGGCAACATCCACGATATCGGCGATCACGGCGGAGGCGGTGGCCTCGTCACCGGCACCCGGACCGTAGTACATGGTCTGCCCGACGGCATCGCCGTCCACCAGTACGGCGTTCAGCACGCCATCCACCTGGGCAATCAGGTGGCTCTGGGGCACCAGGGTGGGATGCACCCGCAGCTCGATGCCGCCCTCACGGCGGCGGGCAATACCCAGGTGCTTGACGCGATAGCCCAGCAGTTCGGCATGGGCTATGTCGTAGGGGGTCAGGCGGGAGATGCCTTCGGTGTAGGCACGGTCGAACTGGAGTGGTACACCGAAACTGGCGGAGGCCATGATGGTGAGCTTGTGGGCGGCATCGACCCCTTCCACATCAAAGGTGGGATCGGCCTCGGCGTAGCCCAGGTCCTGGGCTTCCTGCAGCACTTCATTGAAAGCCCGGCCCTTGCGCATCTCGGTGAGGATGTAGTTCCCGGTACCGTTGATGATACCGGCGAGGGTATCGATACGGTTGGCGGCCATGCCCTCGCGGATGGCTTTGATAACCGGGATACCGCCGGCAACTCCGGCTTCATAGGCCACCACAACGCCGGCCTTGTCGGCGGCATCAAAGATCTCGTTGCCATGGACCGCGATCAGCGCCTTGTTGGCGGTGACCACGTGCTTGCCCTTGGCAATGGCCGCCAGGACCAGTTCCCGCGCCGCTTCATAGCCGCCGATCAGCTCGACCACCACATCCACGTCAGGATCATTGACCACATCCATGATATCGGTGCTGAAGGGAATCTCCCCCAGGTCGATATCATCCCGCCAGGTACGGGTCGCCACCCGTACCGTGCGGATGTTGCAACCGGCACGACCGGAAATCAGGCTGGCGTTGCGGGCCAGCACATTGAATGTTCCGCCACCGACGGTTCCTAGTCCGCAGATTCCGACCCTGACTTCTTTCAAGCTTCCACCTCAATGCCCGATGAATGAATAGCGGGCATAGTATACCGATTAGCAAGGCTCAGAACAGCATCGGCCGTGCCATTACCGGTGGACGCTCACATAAGGCCCAGGCCCTCGGCCAGCTTGTCCGCCGGCACGTAGCCGTTGATCATCTTGCCATCCTCCAGCACGATCGCCGGAGTGCCGGAAACGCCAACCTGACCGCCCAGCTGGAACTGCTCCGCCACCGGGTTGTCGCAGGACGCCTGGGGCACCGTTTCGCCAGCCTTGGCCTGGTTCATGGCCGCCTGCTGGTCATCGGCACACCATACCGACTCATACTTGCGGAATGAGGGCGTTCCTGGCCCCGAGCGCGGATAGGCATAGTAATTCACGGTGATACCCAATTCGTTGAGACGGGCCATCTCATCGTGCAACTTGCGGCAGTACGGGCAGTCGATATCGGTGAATACGCCCACCACCGCCTTTTCCTCACCATCGGCCGGATAGGTAATCAGTTGGCCCTCGTCATACTCGGAGAGGAGCTTCGCACGCTCGCCCGACCTGCCCTTCTCAGTGATATTGACGACACCCTCGTCGGTAAGCTGCAGCATTTCACCGGCAATGATGTACTCGCCGTCTTCCGTGGCGTAGATCATGCTGCGATTGTTGGTCCGGACCTCATACAGGCCCGGCACCGCCGACTCGGTCACGCTGTTCACCTTCAGGCCTGGCACGGTGTCCCCCAGCCGCTGGGTGATCACGTCCTCGGCACTTTCAGCGTAGGCAGTGGGCGCAATGGTGGCCAGGCCCAGCACCAGTCCTGCGGTCAGGGCAAATGATGATGGAAGGGAAAAAAAACGGAAGAACGAAAGGCTCATGGATCATCCTGCGTACTGGGTAAATGAAGTCAATGCGCGGCAATCAGCAACCCCGCTATTGGGGCTGCGTCCCTGCCGGAAGTCGTGTCACCTTCAAGCCATTCTGGCGACCACAGGGCAAGCCATTCCGACAACCACCGGGGCCATAGTTAACCAAAGCGATGGTGTCGAAGCAATTGCCCGATACCGGTAATGTGACTGGGGCGAGGTGAAAAAGTTCAGTCCTATCCACGGGGGTGATGGCTCTGATGGAGATCCTGTAGCCGTTGCCGCGCCACGTGGGTGTAGATCTGGGTGGTGGACAGGTCCGCATGGCCCAGCAGCATCTGCACCACCCGCAGGTCGGCGCCATGGTTCAGCAGGTGGGTGGCAAAGGCATGGCGCAGGGTATGGGGGGACAGTTTCTTGCGGATGCCGGCGCGCTGGGCGTAGTGTCGGATACGATACCAGAAGGCCTGCCGGGTCATGGCCGTGCCCCGGTTGCCGGGAAACAGGTCATCGGACATCCGACCCCGGAGCAGATCGCCCCTGGCCTCGTTCATGTAACGCAGGAGCCAGTCCACCCCCTCTTCACCCAGGGGAATCAGCCGTTCCTTGTCACCCTTGCCGATGACCCGGACCACACCCTGTCGCAGGTTGACCTGATCCACCCGCAGAGACACCAGCTCGCTGACCCGCAGCCCGCAGCCATAGAGGATCTCCAGCATGGCACGGTCCCTCAGCTCCAGTCGCCCGTCCTGCACCCGGTCCCCCAGGGGTTCGTCCAGCAGCGCTTCCACGTCCCCCTCGGACAGGGAATCCGGCAGCCGGCGGGACAGACGGGGGCTTTCGATACGCAGGGTGGGATCCTCGGCGATCAGCTTCTCCCGCAACAGGTAGCGGTAGAAGCGCCGGATCCCCGACAGCCGACGGGCGGCGGTGGCGTTCTTGCGCCCTTCCACAAACGCCGCGGATATCCAGCCCAACAGGTCATCGCGTCCCACCTGCTGCAACCGTGGCGACCCGGGCCGCTCCGCCAACCACTGGGACAGCTTGCGCAGGTCGCTGCCGTAGGCGGCCCGGGTCTTCTCCCCCAGACCGTCTTCCAGCCAGAGAGCGTCCAGGAACCCCTGGATCAGACGCTGGTCCTCATCCCTGATGGAGGTTTTCTCAGACTTGCCGGCCATGCGGCGTCACCTCCCCGCCAGAAAACGTATGCCCATAACGCAAAAAAGGGCAGCCAGAGCCGCCCTTTTCCGGAAACCGTCGCAGGTTCACGAACCCACCGTTTCTAATGCCAACCGAACTGGAACTCAGTTCAGCTTTTCCTTGATCCGTGCGGCCTTGCCGGACAGCTCGCGGAGGTAGTACAGCTTGGCCTGACGAACATCGCCGCGACGCTTCACGGAAATGCTGTCGATCAGACGGGAGAACGTCTGGAAGGTACGCTCAACGCCCACACCGTAGGAAACCTTGCGAACGGTGAAAGAGGAGTTCATACCCCGGTTGCGCTTGCCGATAACCACGCCTTCAAACGCCTGCAGACGCTCACGGTTACCCTCGGTAACGCGAACCTGGACAACCACGGTATCGCCCGGTGCAAACTCGGGGATTTCCTTGGTCATCTGCTCCGCTTCGATCTGACTGATGATGTCGTTCTTACCACTCATCGTAATGTGCTCCTGATACCCAATCTCTCAATGCCCTGATTCAATCAGAGGCACCCGGTTCGTTTAAAATCTCGTCCAGCAGCTCACGCTCTTCGTCCGTCAGCACCCGCTGCTCCAGCAGGTCGGGGCGTCGCTCCCGGGTTCGCCTCAGCGACTCTTTCAGCCGCCAGCGCCGGATCTGTTCGTGGTGACCGCCTAACAATACATCCGGCACCGCCTGACCTTCGTAAACCTCGGGCCGGGTGTAGTGCGGACAATCCAGCAACCCGTCAGCAAAGGAATCCTGCTCCGCTGACTGCGCATGACCCAGCGCTCCGGGGATGAGGCGTGTAACCGCATCAATGACGGCCATGGCCGCCAGTTCGCCACCGGAGAGGACAAAATCTCCCAGTGACACTTCCCGATCGACTTCCGTCGAGATCAGGCGTTCGTCAACACCCTCGTAGCGACCTGCCACCAGGATCAGACTGTCCTGCGACGCCAGGGATTCCACCACCTGCTGGTCCAGCCTCTCGCCCTGGGGCGACAGGTAAACCACACAGGCGCTGCCCGGCGCTTCCTCGCGAGCGGCGTGGATGGCATCCCGCAGCGGCTGGATTTTCATCAGCATGCCGGGGCCGCCCCCATAAGGCCGGTCATCCACGGTACGATGCCGGTCATGGGTGAACTCCCGGGGGTTCCAGCTACGGAAGGTCAGCAGACCATCCCGTACCGCCCTGCCGGTGATACCCACATCGGTCACCGCACCGAACATTTCCGGGAACAGACTGACAGCGCCAATCCACACCCTCAGAACTCCGGGTCCCAGTCCACCACCAGGCGTTCCGCCGCCAGATCCACTTCACGAACCACCTGGTCCGGAAGATAGGGAATCAGGCGCTCGCGCTGGTCGATGGAGGCCTCGTCGGCCCTGACCACCAGAACATCGTTGGAGCCCGTTTCCATCAGGTGATGCACCTTACCCAGGCGCTCACCCTCCACCGTGAACACGGCCAGTTTCTCCAACTGGTGCCAGTAGTACTCCCCTTCCGGAAGTTCCGGAAGCTCGGAGGTTGGCACCCGGATCTCGGCACCGCCGTAGGTCCGGGCCAGGTCACGGTCGTCAATATCCTTGAGCTTTACCACGATCCCCTGCCCCTGGCGGCGACCGGTTTCAAGCTCCGCGGCAAACCGTCTGCCATCCTGGATCAGCGTCCAGTGACGGTAGTTCAGTATGCCGTCAACGGGATCGGTATAGGAGTAGACCTTGAGCCACCCCTTGACCCCGAAGACCGAGGTAATCCGGCCGATCACAGTTTCCTGTGGATGCTGTGCCATGCCAGGACCCCGGTGAACGTGTTACTTGGCGGCAGTCTTCAGCAGCTGAGCGACACGCTCGGAAGGCTGGGCGCCCTGGCTGATCCAGTAGTCAACACGCTCCTGATCAACACGCAGACGCTCTTCCTGACCGCGGGCGATCGGGTTGAAGAAACCAACGCGCTCGATGAAACGACCATCGCGAGCCCGACGGCTGTCGGTTACTGCCAAGTGGTAAAACGGACGCTTCTTGGCGCCGCCACGAGCCAAACGGATTGTTACCATTTCGACCAATATCCTGTTCAGTTGTACGAACTTTGTACGATGCGTGCCTGCTGCCTTGGCAGCTGCACGTCGACCCATACTCGAAAGGGGCGCTATTCTATGCTAATTCCCCGGCAAAGAAAACAGGCAGCTAGTCCCGATTTCTACATACGGCCAAATGGCGGCGCACCACCGCCGCCGCCCGGCGGCATCATACCCTGCATGCCCCGCATCATGTTCTGCATGCCGCCTTTCTTGCCGACCTTCTTCATCATTTTCTGCATCTGCTTATGCTGCTTGAGCAGACGGTTGATGTCCTGTATCTGAGTACCGGAACCGGCCGCGATACGGCGCTTGCGGGAGTTGTTGATACTGTCCGGAAAACGGCGCTCCTTCGGCGTCATGGAGCAGATGATCGCCTCCATCTGGCCAAAGGTCTTGTCGTTGACCTGACTCTGGGCCGCCTGGGCCATCTGCCCCATGCCGGGCAGTTTGTCCAGCAGGCCGGCCATGCCGCCCATGTTCTTCATCTGCTGGAGCTGGTCGCGGAAATCCTCCAGGTCGAAGCCCTTACCCTTCTTGATCTTTTTGGTGAGCTTGTCGGCCTTCTTCTTGTCCAGCTTGCGCTCGGCGTCCTCTATCAGGGAGAGCACGTCCCCCATGCCCAGAATGCGCGAGGCAACCCGATCCGGATGGAACGGCTCCAGGGCATCGGATTTCTCGCCCACACCCATGAACTTGATGGGCTTGCCGGTGATGTGACGCACGGACAGTGCGGCGCCGCCCCGGGCGTCGCCATCGGTCTTGGTCAGCACCACACCGGACAGCGGCAGGGCGTCACTGAACGCCTTGGCGGTGTTGGCCGCATCCTGACCGGTCATGGCGTCCACCACGAACAGGGTTTCAGCCGGGTCCACCGCCTTGTGCAGGCGACCGATCTCGCCCATCATCTGCTCGTCCACATGCAGGCGACCGGCGGTATCCACGATCACTACGTCCAGGTGCTTCTTGCGGGCCGCATCGATGGCGCCCTCGGCAATGGCCACCGGGTCCTGGTCGGTGGAACTGGGGAAGAACTCCACCCCCACCTCACCGGCCAGGGTTTCCAGTTGATTGATGGCGGCCGGGCGATAGACGTCGGCACTGACCACCATCACCGATTTCTTTTCACGCTCCTTCAGCAGCCGGGCCAGCTTGGCCACCGTGGTGGTCTTACCCGCCCCCTGCAGGCCGGCCATCATGATGACCGCCGGCGGGCGCACGGACAGGTTCAGCTTTTCATCGCCGGAACCCATCACCTGTTCCAGCTCCTGCTGGACCACCTTCACGAACACCTGGCCCGGGGTCAGGCTGCGCTGGACCTCCTGCCCCACGGCCCGCTGACGCACACCCTCGACAAAGGACTTGACCACCGGCAGGGCCACATCGGCCTCCAGCAGGGCCATGCGGACTTCCCGCAGGGTCTCCTTTATATTGTCATCGGTCAGTTTGGCCTGGCCGGAAATTTTCCTGAGACTCCCCGAGAGTCGGTCTGTCAGGTTTTCAAACATGGTGGTACCCGTAAGCCCTGAAAAATGAATTGCCTGTTGCCGACGCTGTACCGGGCCGGCGAAACAACGACCCTATAGAATAACGTCAGGCACTTACCGGTTGATTCCGGTTGCACAATCGCGACATTATAACCAGACTAACGCGCTGAAACGACCAGCCCGGCAAATTCCATCTCCTGAACGCAGGAAGCCCGGACCATATCACATAACCACCAGCCAGGAATGCCATGGGAACGCTGATTCTCGCTGTCACCACCCTGTTCCTCTACAGCATTGGTACCGCCTTTCAGGCCCTGGGCTTTCGCGGACGCATCAACGTCAACAAGCACATTGTGACGGTGATCGGCGGGCTGGGCCTGGTGGCCCACGGCATGCTGCTCTGGCAGACCCTGTTTACCGGCGGCGCCCTGAACCTGGGGTTCTTCCAGAGCTCCCTGCTGATTTCCTGGCTGGTGGTGGCGATCCTGCTGGTCATGAACCTGACCAAGCCCGTGGACAGTCTGTTCCTGGGGGCCTACCCCCTGGCCTGCCTGACCGTGGTATTCGCCCTGCTCACCCATACGCCGCCCCGTTTCATACAACGGGATGACTGGGGCATCCTGTCCCACATTGCCCTGTCGGTCACCGCCTACAGCCTGTTTACCCTGGCGGCGGGACAGGCGTTGCTGCTCTATTTCCAGAACCGCCAGCTCAAGCGCAACTACAACAGCCCCCTGGTCCGCAACCTGCCACCGCTGCAGACCATGGAGTCCATGCTGTTCGAGCTGCTCTGGGCCGGCGTGATCCTGCTGGTCCTGGCCATCGTCACCGGCGCACTGTTCGTCAGCGACCTGTTCGCCCAGGACCTGGCCCACAAAACGATCTTCTCGCTGATCTCGCTGGCGGTGTTTGCCGCCCTGCTGATCGGTCGCCAGACCCAGGGCTGGCGCGGCATCACCGCAAGCCGCTGGACCCTGGCGGGCTGTGCCCTGCTGATGCTGGCCTACTACGGCAGCAAATTCGTGCTGGAACTGATCTTCCACCGGACCGGTTGACACCCGCCGGCCCCGTTCCTATTTTTCCCGTTCATCCGCAATATAAGGACCCGCTCCCTTGAACGAGGCATCGCTTACGGCGCTGTTCATCCTCCTTGCCGGCCTGATCGTCCTGTCCGCCTTCTTCTCCAGTTCCGAGACCGGGATGATGTCCCTGAACCGGTACCGGCTCAAGCACATGGCCAAGACCGGCCATCGCGGGGCCCGTCGCGCCCAGGGGCTGCTCCAGCGCACCGACCAGCTCATCGGCGTGATCCTGATCGGCAACAACTTCGTCAACATCTTTGCCTCGTCCATTGCCACGGTGATCGCCATCCGCCTCTGGGGGGACGCGGGCATTGCCGTTGCCACCATACTGCTGACGGTCGTCATCCTTATTTTTGCGGAAGTCACCCCGAAGACCCTGGCAGCCCTGTTTCCCGAAAAGATCGCGTTTCCGGCCAGCTACATACTTGGCCCTTTGCTGAAAATTCTTTATCCGGTGGTATGGGCCGTAAACCTGTTTACCGGCATCATCCTGAAGCTGCTGAGGATTTCTCCGGAAGACGCCAGTTCCGACCACCTCTCCCGGGAGGAACTGCGCACCCTGGTCAACGAATCCGGCGCGCTGATTCCGTCCAAGCACAAGGACATGCTGGTCAGCATCCTCGACCTGGAAAAGGTCACGGTCAACGACATCATCGTGCCGCGCAACGAGATTGTGGGGGTGGACCTGGAAGACGACATCGACGACATCCTGCGCCAGCTCCGCACCAGCCAGCACACCCGCCTGCCCATCTACAAAGGGGATATCAACAACATCCAGGGGGTGCTGCACCTGCGCAACATCTCCCGCCTGCTGATGCAGGAAGACGTCAACAAGGCCATGCTGATGCAGCTCTCCCGGGAGCCCTATTTCATTCCGGAAAGCACGCCGCTGAACACCCAGCTGATCAACTTCCAGAAAGCCAAACGTCGCTTTGGCATCGTGGTCGACGAGTACGGCGACGTCCTGGGCCTCGCCACGCTGGAGGACATACTCGAGGAGATTGTCGGGGACTTCACCACCGACTACTCGGAAACCAGCCCGGACATCATTCCCCAGGACGATGGCACCTATATCATCGACGGCACCGCCGCCGTGCGCATCATCAACCGGGACCTGGGCTGGAAACTGCCCACCGATGGCCCCAAGACCCTCAACGGCCTGATCACGGAAACCCTGGAAACCATCCCCGACACCAACGTGTGCCTGGTTATCCGGGGCTATCGCACCGAGGTGCTGCAGATCAAGGACAATGTGGTGAAGGCCGCCATCGTGCACCCCCTGCCACGGAAGAAACCCTTCCGCCGGAAGAAAACCGCCTGACCACCCTTATATCCATGCGATCTAACTACGTTTTTTTAGAAAGATCATGATTTAACCAGTTTCTTGACCGGACCTACCCCCCTACCCAAAACTTGAGTTGTGTGAATAGTTGCGTATCCAGCAGCAACAACAGTCAACAACAATAATAGATGAGGAGAAGGTCCATGAGCCTTTCACATACCGTTGGTTTGTTCACTCACCCTGATGAAGAGTGGAAAGCGATCCGGGAAGACTCGGAATCGGTCAGCAAGCTCTATTTCGGCCACATCCTGCTACTGGCCCTGATTCCGGCCGCTGCCGCCTTTTACGGCACCACACAGGTCGGCTGGCAGGTGGGCGGCTCCCAGTTGATACGGCTGACCACCGGCAGTGCGCTCCAGCTCTGCGCCCTTGCCTACATGGCC
This sequence comes from Marinobacter sp. OP 3.4, assembly GCF_036224885.1. Taxonomy (NCBI): domain Bacteria; kingdom Pseudomonadati; phylum Pseudomonadota; class Gammaproteobacteria; order Pseudomonadales; family Marinobacteraceae; genus Marinobacter; species Marinobacter sp. OP 3.4. The sequence goes on along the minus strand of NZ_JAVVLT010000053.1, from coordinate 41,173 downwards.
ATGCTGGTCGGGATCTACATCATCGGCAAGTTCATTGATTTCTTCGCCGCCACCTATGACGTGAAGGAATCCACCCCCCGTGGTGTCACCCTGGCCGCCTATACCGCCACCCCCATCTTCCTGCTGGGCGTGATCGCGGTATACCCCAATATCTGGGTGAATATGGCCGTTGGCACCGCCGCAATCGCCTACGCGGTGTACCTGCTGTACGAGGGCCTGCCCATTCTCATGAAGATTCCGGAAGAACGGGGTTTCATGTTTGCCTCATCCGTACTCACCGTGGGCCTGGTCATGTTTGTCGGTCTACTGGCCATCAGCGTGGTGGTCTGGAGCATGGGAATCGGGCCGCAGTACGTCAGTTGATCCTGACAGCCATCAGTTTTTGAACAGGCCGACCCGCAAGGGCCGGCCTGTTTATTAGGAGCGTAATGGAGACACCGGATATCCGGAATTTGAACCCGCAATCCGGTTAACAATAATTAATCGTGTAACCTCAGTATATTTTGCGATAGATTACGCATATAAAGTACCAATCCAGAGAGTAAGCTCGGTAACGTATCCGGTTGAGGCGTATCAGGAGTCAGCCATGAACAGACAATCCGGCATACATTACCTGCACGACCGTCCGGGTGCAGGGTCGCCGGTATCAGTTCCTCCGGAAGTGTCCCGGATCCGGGACACCGTGGTAGCCGGCCTTGGCGACCTTCTGCAGGGCGCGTTCGATGCCGTGGACGATTCCCTGTTCGAGCTTGCCAATAATGCCCGCAGCAACAACGAGCAGAACCGCTATTTCGAGGCGATGCGGGAAATCCGCATCAAGCGCAAGGGTGTGGAGAAACAGTTCCAGCACTCCGTGGGTGGGCTGTTCGATCACCCTCCCCTGGCGAACGCCGACCAGCAGTCCCAGGATAATCTCCAGCATCAGGAGAGCGCCTCGGCGGAGAGCCTGTCCCTGGTTCAGGACGACGACCTGGAAGAGCAGGTCGCCCTTAACGCCATGATTTCCAAGGCCCGCGTCTATTTCCAGGGGCCGCTGCTGCAACTGCAGACACGATTCACCGTGATCTACCCGAATGCCTCCGAGGAGCGGCCGGTCAACCCGATGTTGCCGGACCATGTCTGTCGCGCCTTTGCCGAGGCCGCCGGTGCGTTCGAGATCCAGATCCGCGAACGGCTCATTGTACTCAAACAGTTCGACCGCTATGTGGTGGCCAACCTCGGCATGCTGATGGACGAGGCCAACCGCATCCTGGTCCAGGCCGGCATCGTGCCCAATTTCCGTTATCAGGGTAAGAACCGCCAGGAATCCCCGCAGACCAGTGGTGGTCCGTCATCCTCCGGCCACCAGGCCACCACCGGCGGCGACCAGCCCCGGGCCGCCGAAGCACAGGAAAGTTACCAGGTCCGGGAAAACGACGCCCTGTTCCAGCAGATCCGTCAGCTACTGGCTGAACAGCGGGGCCACCGCAGCTACAGCACCAGCTACTATGGCGGCCCTCAGGGTCATGGCGGCACCGAGATCCATATCGTCGGCGGCGCCGAACTGTTGCACATGCTGTCCCAGGCGTCCGCCAATACCGCCCGGCAGAACGCCCCCCAGGGCAACCTGAGCGCCGGCGAACCGGTTACCGTGGACCTGCGGGACCTGATTGAACATGTCCTGGAAAGCCAGCAGCCGGAGGAAGGCAAGCACGCCGCCCTCCAGGAGATGGACGAGGACCTGATCAACCTGGTCTCCATGCTGTTCGAGTTCATCCTGGACGACTACAACCTGTCCGCCCCGATCCAGGTACTGATCAGCCGCCTCCAGATTCCCATCCTGAAGGTGGTGATCAAGGACAAGTCCTTCTTCAGCCGCGCCAATCACCCCGCCAGGAAGTTGCTGAATTCCCTGGCCCGGGCCGGTATCGGCTGGAGCAACGCGGATGAGAAATCCCGCGATAAACTCTACGAGCAGATCCACAACATCGTCGCCCGGATCCTCGACGAGTTCGACGGCGACATCCAGCTGTTCGAGACCCTCGGCGAGGAATTCGACCAGTTCCTGACCCGGGAGAATCGCAAGGCCTCCCTGGTGGAACAGCGCACCCGGGAGTCCGAACGAGGCCGCATCAAGTCCCAGAAAGCCCAGGACACGGTGGACCGCCTGCTCCGGGAAAAACTGGCCCGCCGTCCCGTGCCCCCGACCATTCACGACATTCTGGTGAACGGCTGGAGCCGGGTCATGTTCCTGGCCTATCTGCGCAACGATGTGGAGCATCGCTGGGAGCAATCGGTGCGTGTCGTGGACGACCTGATCTGGTGCCTCTACCCACACCTGGACGATGACGAGCGTGATCAGTGGGTACGGGTGGTACCGCGCCTGCTCAAGGCCCTGCGGGCGGGCCTGGAGGAGGTCTCCTACAATTCGTCACGGCTGGACGAGATGATGGCCCAGCTCAAGCATGAGCTGACCGAGGCGTTCCGCAACCTGGCGCTGGCAGAGGCCAGGGAGCCGGATGAGATGGAGCCCGAGGAGCCGGTTATCGAGGAAACCCTGGAGCAGGAGGAGCCACTGGAAGCCGGCGTGGCGGAGTATCTGCCCCACATCGAGTCGATCAACGTCGGTCAGTGGGTGGAGTTCCGCCTGGTGAATGGCTCCAGCTTCCGCTGCAAGCTGTCCGCGATTATCGACGAGGCCGACTGCTTTGTCTTCGTCAACCGCATGGGCCTGAAAGTCATCGAGAAAACCCGGGTCGACCTGGCCCACGAGATGCAGCGGGGCCGCCTCACCATCCTGGAACAGGGCGCCCTCATCGACCGGGCCCTGGATGCCGTGGTGGGAAGCCTGCGCAAGCAGGCCTGACCGGATTCCTGCCAGGAACGAAAAAAGCGCCCCGAGGGGCGCTTTTTTCATGCCTGCAAGCCCGGATTGTCAGCCAATCCCGGACGTGGACGGCGGTTCAGGCTTCCTGCTGCTTGGCGGCGGCCTTGACCATTTCCGCCAGCTCTCCGGATTCGGACAGCTCCAGCACGATGTCGCAACCACCCACCAACTCGCCGTTGATGTAGAGCTGGGGATAGGTGGGCCAGTTGGAATAGCTCTTCAGGGCCTCCCGCAGCTCCTGGTTGTCCAGGATGTTGACGAACGCGAAGCGCTCACCACAGGCCATCAACGCCTGCACGGTACGGGAAGAGAAGCCGCACTGGGGAGCCTGGGGGGTCCCCTTCATGTAGATAAGGATCGGATTTTCTTCCAGTTGGCCTTTGATCTGCTCATTAATATCCACAATCACACCTCTTCAAACGGTATCGAACTGACTTGCATTGTACACGGGAACCCCAATCCCGACCAACAGACTCAGGTATAACAATCGCCAGGTGCAGCCACGCCGCACTGGATTGTCATCCCCCGGGGAACCCTATAGACTTGATTCTTTTCGTCCCGAGGGGCTGTTGACCCTTTTGGTCCCGGAGGACAAGCAGGAACGCCCTGACAGGCTACAAACGCTGTTATCCGAGCCATGCCGGGGCATCCCCACAATCAGGGCCGTATAGCCGGTGCGAACCCCGCAACCCGGATGGTTTCCTATTTGCTGTCGGCCAGGGAAAGACAACGGACATCGCCATGGCAGTAAGACACTTTCTGACACTCAATGACCTGACCCTCAATGAACTGACGGGCCTGCTGGACCATGCCAGCTTCCTGCGCCGTGAATGGCAGGCGGGAAAGGTCCGCAACAGCCTTGGTAACCGGGTACTGGCGATGATCTTCGAAAAGTCGTCCACCCGCACCCGGGTCTCGTTCGAGGCGGGCATGTCGCAGCTGGGTGGCAGTGCCATGTTCCTTTCCCCCCGGGACACCCAACTGGGCCGCGGTGAACCGATTGAGGATTCCGCCCGGGTCATTTCCAGCATGGTGGATGCGGTCATGATCCGTACCTTCGCCCATGACAAGGTGGACCGGTTCGCCAGTGTGTCCCGGGTGCCGGTGATCAACGCCCTCACCGACGACTTCCATCCCTGCCAATTGCTGGCCGACATGCAGACCTTCCGGGAGCACCGGGGGGATATCGCCGGCGCCACCGTAACCTGGGTCGGGGATGGCAACAACATGTGCAACTCGTACATCAACGCCGCCCGGATCTTCGGCTTCCACCTGAACGTGGCCTGCCCGGAAGGCTACGCGCCGGACAGCGGGCTGCTGGACAGCCACCGGGACTGCGTCACCGTATTCGAGGATCCCCGGGAAGCGGCCCGTGGCGCCAACCTGATCGCCACCGACGTATGGGCCTCCATGGGGCAGGAACAGGAGGCGGATGCCCGCCGGGCCATCTTCGCCCCCTACCAGGTCAACCCGGCACTGATGGATCTGGCAACCCCGGACGCCCTGTTCATGCACTGCCTCCCGGCCCACCGGGGCGAGGAAATTTCCGAGGACATGCTGGATCACCCGGGCTCCGTGGTCTGGGACGAGGCGGAGAACCGCCTGCATGCCCAGAAGGCGTTGCTGGAATTCCTGATCCTGGGAACCCTGGAGCAGTAACCCGCCACAGCAAGCGAAGCGGAGTCGACGATGTCCCCACCCAATCCGCCCGAAAGCTGGCTGCTGGATGTACAGGCACTGGGCTGCGGCTACGGTGCGGAGAACGTGGTTTCAGACGTCCGCTTTGCCCTCGGCCATGGCGATATCGGCTGTCTCCTGGGTCCCAGTGGCTGCGGCAAGAGCACCATCCTGCGGGCCCTGGCCGGCTTCCTGCCCATCAGCACGGGAGAGATCCGACTGAATGACCAGGCTATCAGCCTGCCCGGCTTTACCCTGCCGCCGGAACAACGGCGCATTGGCATGGTATTCCAGGACTACGCCCTGTTCCCGCACCTGACCATTGCCGAGAATGTGGCCTTCGGCCTGAAGGGACTGAGCCGCCAGGAGAAGCACACCAAGACCGCCGGCCTGCTGGAACTGGTGCACCTGCAGGACCTGGCGGGCCAGTACCCCCACCAGCTCTCCGGCGGCCAGCAACAGCGGGTGGCCCTGGCCAGGGCGCTGGCCCCCGAACCCACGCTGATCCTGCTGGACGAGCCCTTCTCCAGCCTGGACGCGGACCTGCGACGGCGCCTGAGCCTGGATGTCCGGGATATCCTCAAGGACCTGGGCATCAGTGCACTGCTGGTGACCCACGACCAGCAGGAAGCCTTTGCCATGTGCGACCAGGTGGCGGTGCTCCGGGACGGTCAGGTGCAACAATGGGATGTGCCCTACAATCTCTATCACGAGCCGGCGAACCGGTTCGTGGCGGGTTTTGTGGGACAGGGGGCCTTCATTCCGGGCCACGCCCTGGGCCCCGGCACCATCGAATCGGAGCTAGGCCGGCTGGTCGGCAAGCGGACCAGCCAGTGGCAACCAGGCACCCTGCTGGATGTCCTGATCCGCCCGGACGACATCGTCTACGATGCCGACTCCGACCTCAGACCCAAGGTGGTCGAGAAAACCTTTGCGGGTACCTCAACCCTGTACCGCTTCCATCTCTCGGACGAGACCGAGTTCGAGGCCCTGTTCCGCAGCCACCTGGACTTCCGGCTGGGGGAACACGTGCCCGTGCGGGTGGAGGCAGAGCACCTGATCGCCTTCCCCCGCACCTGAGGCCCCGGCAACCCCTGCCAGCAAACGGGCAAAAAAAAAAGACCGGTCATCGGGGATGACCGGCCATGCAATGACGAATGAAACAAGGAAAGTTCGTAAGAACAACACTCCTGGCAGAACAACCACGTTACCCGCTGGGGCAAATCACCCTGCCATCTTCCATCCTAGTTAATCCGGCGGGAAGGTCCGTTGTGCTTTGGTGTTTGTTTGTAAAATCATGTTATGGGTTGACGCGCTCCAGTCGTCCCGGGCCGGTGATGACTCCTACTGCCGGCGGGGCCAGACCAGGCTGAACCGGGCGCCGCCGAGTTCGTTACTGCGTCCCACAAAGGACTGGCCACCGTGCCAGAACAGGATCCGCTGGACGATGGAAAGCCCCAGCCCGTAACCACCGGAATTCCGGGTACGGCTGTCATCCAGGCGGGCAAAGGCACTGAAGACCTTCTCCCAGTCCTCCTCGGGGACCCCAGGGCCATCGTCCTCGACGTCGATGCGGCAGTTCTCCTCATCCAGCAGACAACGGACCCTCACCTCGCCCGACGCATAGCGACAGGCATTGCCCACCAGGTTCTGGATCGCCCGGTGCAGATAGCGGGGTTCGATATCGCTTTCGGCACAGACCTCCGATGCCTCGGGGATCACGGCGTCTATACGGGTCTGCGGATGGATAACCTGCTGCTCCTCGACCACCTGGCGCACGATATCGGTCACGCTGCCCGGGCGCAGGCTGAACACCGGGCCGCCCTGCTCCAGGCGGGCATAGGTGAGTATCTCGTCAATCAGCTCATCCAGTTCCTGGATATCGTTGTCGATGCCGTCCAGCTGCCGGTGCAGGGTCTGCTCATCCTTGGCAGTCTCGATCATCTGCACCCCGAAACGGATCCGGGCCACCGGCGTGCGAAGTTCGTGGGACACTGCATGGATCATCTCCCGCTGCACCTCCACCAGCCGCTGGATCTGGTCCGCCATGCCATTGAAGGATCGGGACAGGCGGGATACCAAATTACCCTGCCCCGGCTCTATGCGGGCCTCCAGTTCGCCCCGGGCGATGCGCACCGCCACCGACTCCACGGTTCGCAGGTTCTGGTCCAGGTCGCGCATGAGCAGACGCACGGCGAGGGTCAGCACCAATGCCGCCAGCCCCACCAGCAGCAGGAACACCGGCCAGGGCAGCGACCGGAAACCCGCCGGCATGGCCATGCGCATCAGGGAACCGTCCTCCAGCCGCAGCATCACCTGCCCCTGCTCCGGTCCGCCGAAGAATACCAGCCCCCGCCGTGATACCTCCTCCAGAACCTCGGGCGGCGGCAGCTGACCGGTCTCGTCCACGGCGTCGATCCGGACATTCAGCTCCCTGGCCAGCAGGCTCGCGGTATCGGTCCGGTCGGCGGGACGGGCCTCGTTCAGGTGCCACAGCACGGTCATTGCCGTGGCTTCGGCCAGGTCCCGGTACAGGTTGCTCAGGCGCATGGTGACGATGCCACCATTGTCCCGGGCGGCCAGGGCCCGCGGGCCGATCTGGTCGGACAGCACCACGGTCTGCCCGTACAGCAGTCTCTCACGGACCACGGGCTCCAGGCCCAACCCGTCGGCGGTGGTCACCTGAAAATCGTACAGGGAGGAGAGCCAGTGGTATTGCCGCTCCGGCATGGGGGTACGGGCCAGCCACGTCATCAGCGGCTCCGTCAGGCGCTCCTGCCAGGCCTGGTGCCGGACTGCGGACAGCCCGCTCCAGACCAGTGAACAGATCAGCACAATGAGCGCCGCAAGACCGGCCAGACGGGCGAACAACTTGATTGTGAAGGTAACTGGCATGAGCAGGCCTGGCAGAGGCTGGCAGGGGCAGTGCTTCAGGCAGCACTACCCAGTCGTCGGTCAGGCTTCCTTGACGAACAGGTAGCCTTTACTGCGAACCGTCTTGATACGACGGGGATGCACCGGATCATCCCCGATCTTGGGCCGGATCCGCGACACCCTGACATCAATGGAGCGGTCCTGGCCGTCATACTCGATACCACGCAGGGCGGTGAAGATTTCCTCCCGGCTCAGCACCCGACCCGCACTCCGGGCCAGCAGCCACAACAGGTCGAACTCGGCACTGGTCAGGTCGATGCTCTCGTCGTTGAGCCAGGCCTCCCGCATGGAACGGTCCACCACCAGATCGTTGAACTGCAGGCGTACCGGTTCCTCGCTGGATTCACCCCCGGCCTCCTCGCCCTCGGCCCCGGCGGGACCACCGGCACGGCGCAGCAGGGCCCGTATACGGGCCAGCAGGACCCTGGGCTTGACCGGTTTGCCCACGTAATCATCAGCCCCCATTTCCAGGCCGAGCACCTGGTCCAGATCGTCACTGCGGGCGGTCAGCATGATGATCGGTCCCTGGTAGAAGGGGCGCACCCGCCGGCAGATGGACAGACCGTCCTCCCCCGGCAGCATGAGATCCAGCACCACCAGGTCGGGGCGTTCATTACGGATGCGTTCAACGGCGTTGCCGCCATGGCTTTCATGACTGACCACCAGACCGTTGCTCTCAAGGTATTCCCGTGTGAGGTCCGCCAAACGTTCGTCATCCTCGACGATGAGGATTCTCCAGCTTTCGCTTGTCTGTTCCACGCCATCCATCTCTGATTATGTTGTTATGCGTTCGGAAGCGCCCATGCATGGGGGCGCCCCGGCCTTGCTTTATATGTCGCCCCGCCTGCCTGTCCGGGGCGCTATCCGTCACGAGTAAAGTCAGCAGCTTACCCGAATCATGTAACAACGATTATACATACTGATGCGGGAAATACATGATGCCACGCTCTGTTACCTTCAGTCACAAAAGATAGCAGCTTCTGGGCCGACCGCCATACCAGTGCCAGCGCCGGAGAGCTGACGCCGTCACAAAGTCGTCATTGTGAGGTCATGGGGGTGTCACAGGCCCTTCATAGCCTTGTCCTGAAATGGACAAAAAGAGAGCTTGCCATGACTGCCCAAACCGCTCGCGCTGCTGTTTCCCGTCGTTTACTGACCCGGGTCACCCGGGAACCGGAACTGGTGCAACAGGCCCAGCGGCTCCGCTACGACGTATTCTCGGCTGAATACGACTCGGACCTGGGATCAGACATCCCGGGCCTGGACGCCGATCCCTTTGACGTCTGGTGTGATCACCTGATGGTCACCGACAGCACCACCGGTGAACTGGTCGCCACCACCCGCATCCTGCGCCAGGATCAGATCGGCGAATCCGGCGGATTCTATTCGGAAAACGAGTTCGACCTGTCACAGCTACTGTCACGCCCCGGGCGGGTGGCGGAGCTGGGGCGCACCTGTGTCCACCCGGACTATCGCAACGGTGCCACCATCAGCCTGCTCTGGGCCACACTGGCGGGCTGGCTGATCGAACACCGGATCGACCGGGTGATCGGCTGCGCCAGTATCAGCATGACCGACGGCGGCCTGAGGGCCTGGCGTATTGCCCGCCACCTCCAGGACCGGTATCTTTCTTGCGAAGACGACCGCGTCTGGCCGCGACGCGCCCTACCCCACCTGACCCAGGCTGACTCGGAAAGGCCGGTGGACATCCCGGCGCTGATCCGCGCCTACATGCGCCTTGGGGCCAGGGTGTGCGGCGAGCCCTGTTGGGACCCGGAATTCCGGTGCGCGGACGTGCTGGTACTGCTGGAAGTCAGTGAACTGTCCGCCCGATACAGCCGCCACTTCATGCGCCGGGGCGGTTCGGGCAGCTAACGCCGGAGCACCGGGCGGGGGAACAGCCCCGTCCTGCTTCCGGCACCAATGTGGAGATAACTATGGCGGCGTTGCGCCTGCTGATCAGACTGCCCCTCCTGATAATCATCCTGAGCATCACTGCCATCGTTGCCACCCTGTTCCTGGTTGCCGATCTGGTGACCCGTCAACGGTTCAACCGTTCCCCGGTGGCGAGGATCTGCTTCAAGAGCTGCTGTCGTTGCATCGGCGTGCGTATCCACGAGTCCGGCCCCTTACCCCGGGGGCCCGCACTGTTGCTGAGCAATCACATTTCCTGGACCGACATCCCGGTCCTCGGCGGACTCATGAAGGTCCGCTTCCTGTCCAAGGCGGAAGTGGGTAACTGGCCGCTGGTGGGCTGGCTGGCCCGGCAGGCCGGGACGCTGTTCATCAAGCGGGGCAGCGGTGAAGCCGCGGAAAGGCGGGACGACATCCGGAGAACCCTGGAGGCGGGCGAGTCAGTGCTGATCTTCCCCGAGGGCACCACCTCCGCGGGCCTGACGGTACTGCCCTTCTTCCCGCGACTGATCGGCGCCGCGACCGCGGCGGACGTTCCCATCGTGCCGGTCAGCATCGCCTACCTGAGGGAAGGTGACCCATGCCACATCGCTCCGTTTATTGGCGACGACGAATTCCATCACCATCTGATACGCATGCTGGCCGCACCGGCACCGTCGGTGCATGTTACCTGGCACCAGCCGGTGGTGCCGCAGCCCGGCGAGAGCGCCCGGGACCTCAGCAACCGGGTCCGGGACGTAATCGTCGAGGGGCTACGGAGCAGTCATCAGGAAGCGGGAGTCAGGGGCTGCCCGGCGGCCACCTCGTCGTCGGTGGCCTCGCGTACGGAGATGATCTCCAGGTCGAAGTAGAGAGTGAAACCCGCCAGGGGGTGGTTGGCATCCACCCGGATCAGGTTGCCGTCAATGCCGACCACCTGTACCACCTGGGCTTCCTCACCGGTATTGGTCTGGAACTTCATGCCCACCTGCAGGTTCTCCACCCCCTCGAAGGCGGAACGGGGCACCTTCCTGATCAGGTCCGGATTATGCTCACCATAGGCCAGGGCAGGCGGTATGGTCGCTTCCAGGCAGTCCCCCGGCGAGCGTCCGCTGACCGCCTTCTGGATGCCCTCAATGACATTGTCGGAACCTTCCAGGAAGTGCAGGGGCTCGCCCCCTTCCGAGGTGTCCACCACCTCCCCGGTCTGGTTCTTGAGGCGGTAGTGGACGGTATAGATCATGGGTCGTTGCATCAGTAACGGGACTCTCAAAGTTGTTCAAGGGGCGTCGGGCTGTTCAAGGGCACCGGCCTGCTCCAGGGCAACGGTCAGCAGCCGGCGGTTCAGCCAGGCCGAGGGCCCTCCACCGGACAGTAACCCCATGCGTTCCAGGTAGGGTTTCAGCTCCGGACGCTTCACATCCACGCGCAGGGCCCTGGCAAAGGTGCGCAGCTTACCACGGGTGTCCGCCGTTGCCGACTTCAGTCCCTGCAGGGCTTTCGCCAGGGTCAGTTCCTCGGGGGTAAAGTCGCAGCCGAACGGGAATGGCGGGAACGCGTCCCCCTCCCCGACGGAGCCCAGCATCCGGGTCACATGGCCCGGGGTGTTCTCCCGCCAGGCGTCCGGTATACGGAAGTCCTTGCGGACCTTGCCGGCCTTCTGTGCCCGGGCCAGCAGTGACGGCTGGAAGCGGGCGTCGGCAATGCGGATCAGGGCCAGGTAGACCTCTTCGTCCGGCTTGCCCCTCAGGTCCGCCAGGCCGTACTCGGTGATCACGATGTCCCGCAGGTGGCGGGGAATGGTGCAGTGCCCATAGCTGAACACGATATTGGACACCGTCTCGCCACCGCTCTGGCGGGTGCTGCGCAGGGTGATGACGGAACGGGCCCCCGGCAGATCATGGGCCATGGCCACGAAGTTGTACTGGCCGCCCACCCCACTGACCACGCGGCCATCGTCCAGACCATCGGACACCGCCGCCCCCGACAGGGTGTGCATCATCGCCGAATTGATGAACCGGGCATGGCGACGCTGGGCGACTTTCAGCCGCTGGCTGCCGAACCGATGGTCATAGAGATCATTGATAAAGTTCACGCTGGTCATGGCGATACGGCGGCGATCGCTCTCATCCAGATTCCGCAGGTACTGGTAGAAATCGCCGGGGCCCAGGTAGAAACCACCGTGCAGGACCACTCCGGTTTCGTTCACCGGCTCACCGCGGTTGGCCCGTTCCTGGGTCTCCAGGTCGCCGAACACTTCCCGCTTGAGGATGCCCGCCTGCATCAGGTGCATGAAGCCATCCACCATCATCTCACTGCAGCCGTACAGCCCTTCCCGGAAGATGCCGGTTTCCCCCTCGCCGGTCACAAAAGGAAAGCGGCTGGCCACCCGCAACCGTTCATACAGGGCCTTCCACTGATCGTTGTGCTTGTGACGGAGGATCGTACTGTGGACCACCGCCGCCCCCAGTGAACCGATACCCACCTGCAGGGTACCGCCGTCCCTGAGCAGCGTGCTGGCGTAGAAACCGATCAGGTGATCCGCCGGGCTGATGGAACCCTCAGGCACCGGAAACAGGGGATAGTCGGTATCCGGCTGGTCCAGCAGCACATCGAAATCCGTTGGTGGCACCGCCGCCTGGTGTCCAAGCCAGGGCAGGTTGCTGTTGAGCTCCCCGGCCACCGCCACCCGGTGGCCGGCGGTTTCCCGTTGCCTCAGCAACGGCAGCAGGTCCAGGGTCAGGTCGGGGTTGCAGCTCAGGCTCAGGTCGCCCCCTTCCTCCCGGGCCGGTGCCACCATCTGGCAGACCACGTTCACCCCCTGGGCCATCAGGTCCCTGACCGCGTGGGTGTAGTTGGTGCAGATATAGTGGCGTTGCTGGTCCTCGTTGTTGAGGAAACTGCCCGCCTTGAAGAAGAACTCGGAGACTCGCACATTGTCGGGCAGACGCTTGTCCAGCACATCCCGGGCATAGGCAAGCTCCGGGACGTCGCCATACAGGCGCCTGACGAAAGGATCCAGGAACCGACGCTCCAGGGTCGAACTGCCCCGGGGCGCCAGCAGCGAGATGGCGGTGAGGATATGCAGGTCAATGGAGCTGTCCTGCCGGGCCCGCTCATAGAGCGCATTGACAAGGCGTACCGGCTTGCCCAGCCCCAGCGGCAGGCCCACCACAAGGGTCTTGCCCACCCGTTGAATGATGGCCTCGACACAGGCCTCGGCGGTTGTTTCCCTGAACCTCTCCGGTGTATCCGACATGATAGGCAACAGTCTCCCTTCGTTGGTGCTGTCCGGCGATGATCCCACGTCAACGGGAAACTGACAATTCAGGAGAGGGAGGTGTGACAGGCGGATGTCAGATGTGTGTTAAGGAGGGTCAGAACTTCCAGCGCAGGTTGAGGGCGGCGCCCTCCCGGATCAGGGCAACGGAGTGATCCGCCCGGACGGGATCCGACGCATAACGGCGTGACGACCCCGGCTGACTGGACAGTTGCCAGCTCAGCAGGCGGGAACCCAGGTCCATGAGGGCATCCTCGTCGTCATAGACAAAGTCTCCGGACATACGGTCCTGAACCTGGGCGGGCTCACCACTGTATACCTCGTCGGGCAATGTTTCCCGCTCGCCCGCCTCGGCACGGACGACGAAAGCCACCGTATTGAGTATCAGCAATGCGACGAAAATACGAATAATCATTGGAAATCCAGCCAGCGCGAGCCTTTCAGCTCTTTGTAAAATAGGTTTTACAATTTATGGCTAAAGTCTAATGGTTTGCTCATGGAACTCTGTGATTTCTTGCACAGCTACCCCCGCCACTTCGAATCATTTTGTTATCAAATGTAACCGAATGTTTCAGGATGGCGTGAATGGCTCAAAATGGCGGTAATAGGTGACAAACTGTTAAGGAACCCCTGGATATCTTCAGGGGTTCCTCCTTCCGATTGTTCAGGGGCAGGGATAGGTGAATTCCTGGTGGAGCACTTCAAGCTGCTTGACCACCTCGTCACTCAGCGTTACCCGGGCGGAACCGATATTCTCCCGTAGCTGTTCCATGGTGGTGGCACCGATGATGTTGCTGGTCAGGAAGCTGCGACTGTTGACCCAGGCCAGGGCCAGTTGTGCCGGCGAAAGACCGTGCTCCCGGGCCAGGTCGCAGTAGGCACGTGTTGCCTGCTCGGCCCGTTCTCCCTTATACCGGGCAAACCGCTGGAACAGCGTCATACGGGCGTTCTCCGGCAACTGGCCATCCAGGTACTTGCCCGTAAGCATCCCAAACGCCAGGGGGGAGTAGGCCAGCAATCCGACATCCTCCCGGTGGGCCACTTCCGCCAGGCCCTGCTCAAAGGTCCGGTTCAGCAGGTTGTACGGGTTCTGGATACTGACCGGCCGTGGCCAGCCGTGCTGCTCCGCCAACTGCAGGTACTTCATGGTGCCCCAGGGGGTCTCGTTGGACAGGCCGATGTGGCGGATCTTGCCTTCCTGCACCAGTTCGTGGAGGGCACCGAGGGTTTCCTCGATGGGTGTGTACTCCTCGCCATCCTTGTGGCGATAGCCGAGTTTGCCGAAAAAGTTGGTGTTACGGTCCGGCCAGTGCACCTGGTAGAGGTCGATATAGTCGGTCTGCAACCGCTTCAGGCTGGCGTCACAGGCGGCGCGGATATGATCCCGGGTCAGCCGGGGGCCGTCCCGCAGGTAGGTCAGGCCATTGCCGGGCCCTGCCACCTTGGAGGCAATCACCAGATCGTCCCGGCGGCCACGGCGAGCCAGCCAGTTGCCCAGGTACTGTTCAGTAAGCCCCTGGGTTTCCGCCTTCGGCGGCACCGGGTACATCTCGGCGGCATCGATGAAGTTGATGCCCTCCCCCACGGCGTAATCCAGTTGTTCGAAGGCTTCCTGCTCGGTGTTCTGCTCACCCCAGGTCATGGTGCCCAGGCAAATCAGACTGACGTCCAGGTCGCTACGACCCAGCTTTCGCATCTCCATCCTTCCTCCAACGGCTTGTTCCGGTTACAGGTTCGCGCCCGGGAACTCAGTCAGGACGCGGGTTTCAAGGGAATGTCACATTGCTGAAGTCTGGCTGTCACATTGGGTTTCCATAGTGGAATAACGGAATACAGCCATCTGTCTCATCAACAGATCAAGAGGTTAACCGCAACCAACAGAATCATCCAGCAAGGTTACTGAATGAATGAAGCCAGCAGTCAGCCCCTGAATCGTCGCATTGCCGTGGTCTCCGAAACCTTTCCACCGGAGATCAACGGTGTGGCGAATACCCTCAAGTACCTTTGCCGGGGGCTGTGCGCGAATGGACATCAGGTACAGGTGGTCAGGCCGGTGCAGCGTTCGGACCGCGCTGCGACATCGGATCCCGCCCAGACCACCACCCTCTGCCAGGATCTGGTCAAGGTTGCGGGCCTGCCCCTGCCCGGCTATCCGGAACTGCAGTTCGGGCTGACCCGACGCAGGCGCCTGCTGGCCCTCTGGAAAGGGCAACGCCCGGACCTGGTCTACGTAGCCACCCAGGGCCCCCTGGGGGTAGCGGCGGTCGCCGTGGCCCGTCGGCTGGGTATCCCGGTCTGCTCCGGCTTCCACACCAACTTCCACAGCTATAGCCGTCACTATCACGCGGCCTTCCTGGAGCGCATGCTGAAACGCTACGGGCGCTGGTTCCACAACCGCACCGCTCTGACCCTGGTGCCGACCCGGCGCATGGCGGCCCAGGTGGACGCCATGGGCATCCACCCGGTCGGGCTGTGGAGCCGGGGCGTCGACTGTCGCCAGTTCACCCCTCACAAGCGGGACCAGGAACTGCGGGCCGAATGGGGCCTGCAACCCCAGGATCGCGCGGTCCTGTATGTGGGACGGCTGGCGTCGGAGAAAAACCTGCAGCTCGCCGTATCCTGTTTCGAGCGCATCCGGGCCCTCCATCCGCGAGCCAGGTTCATCCTGGTGGGGGACGGCCCCCAGCGCAGGCGACTGCAGCAGAAACACCCGGACTACGTCTTCTGCGGCATCCAGAAGGGAGAGGCACTGGCACGGCACTATGCCTCCGGCGACCTGTTCCTGTTTCCCAGCAAGACCGACACCTTTGGCAATGTGGTCACCGAAGCCATGGCCAGTGGCCTGGCGGTGGTGGCCTTCGACGATGCCGCCGCCAGCGAGCATATCCGCCATCGCGAGAATGGCATGATGGCGCGACTGGACGACGATGAAGCCTTTGTGGAACACGCCCTGACACTGGCCCAGCAGAACACACTGCTGGCCAATATCCGACACCAGGCCAGGCTTGATGCCCTGGACCTGGACTGGGACAGCCAGGTGGAACAGTTCGAACAACTCACCCTGAAGCTGAACAGGAGAGACCGTTACCATGCCGTCACCCCGGGTATCCCGCTTCTTTAGCCAGGTGGACCAGGCAGAGTTCGCGCTGTGCCGGTCCATCAACCGCAGCCTCCGCTACCGGCCGGTGCTGACCCTGTTCAAGGTGGTCAGCCGGCTAGGGGACGGCTGGCTGTGGTACGTGCTGATCCTCTCCCTGCCCCTGATCTACCCCGAAGAGGGGCTGGCCATCGCCCTGCTGATGACCGGGGCGGGCCTGGCCTGCACCATCACCTACAAGCTGCTCAAGCGCTGGCTGGTGCGGGAGCGGCCGTTCATCTCGTTCCCGGTGATCCATTGCGGCACGCCGCCCCTGGACCGCTACAGCTTTCCATCCGGCCATACCCTGCACGCGGTCTGCTTTACCACGGTACTGGCCCTGACCCTGCCGGCCCTGGCAATCCTGCTGCTGCCGTTCACCCTGGCCGTGGCCGCATCACGGGTGGTGCTGGGCCTGCACTATCCCAGCGATGTTCTTGCCGGCGCCTTGATTGGCGGAGCCATGGGTCTGGTGACTACGGCATGGGGAGCGCAGCCGCTACTGACAATGACCGCTACTCAAACAGGCGTAGCTGGGTAACCGGCGCGCTGTCTTCCCGGAAACGAACCCCCACCCCCAGCAGCCGCACTGGCCGCTCCTCATCCGTGACCAGTTCATCCAGCAGTGGGCTGAACTCGTCCACCTCCGGCTCCGGGGCCGCTCCCGGCTCCCTGATCCGCTCCAGGGTGTGGGTGGAAAAGTCACTGTAGCGGATCTTGATAAACAGCTTGTGCAGGGGCTTGCGGCCACTCTTGCGCTCCAGGCGGCGGTTGAGGTCATCCACCAGGCCCGGCATCACCTGCTGGCAGGCGGCCTTGCCCGGCAGGTCACGGGAAAAGGTCCGCTCCACGCTCACCGACTTGGCCACCCGGGTCACCACCACGGGGCGTTCATCGCGGCCATGGGCCATGTCCCACAGGCGAAGCCCCTGCTTGCCGAAGGCCCTGACCAGGTCCGGCTGCCCCACCTGCTGCAGGTCACCACAGGTCGTCACGCCCATATCATGGAGCTTGCGGGCGGTCACCCGGCCCACACCGAACAGCTTTTCCACCGGCAGCTCCCTGACGAAGTCTTCCACCTCGTCCGGGGTGATCACGAACAGCCCGTCAGGCTTCCGCCAGTCACTGGCAATCTTGGCCAGGAACTTGTTGGGGGCCACCCCGGCGGACACCGTGATGCCGATGCGCTCGCGCACCTGCTCGCGGATATGCCGGGCAATCAGGGTCGCGCTACCCTGGAAGGCGTCCACCTCACTCACATCCAGGAAGGCTTCATCCAGGGACAGGGGTTCCACCAGGTCGGTGATTTCCCGGAAAATGGCCATCACCTGGCGGGATACGTCACGGTATCGGGGCATGTCCAGGGGTACCATGATCAGGTCGGGGCAGAGCCTGCGGGCTTCGCCGCCGGGCATGGCCGAGCGCACGCCAAAGTCCCGGGCCCGATAGTTACAGGTGGTGACCACCCCACGACCGCCCTGCCCGCCCACGGCGATGGGAACGTCCCGGAGCGACGGGTCGTCCCGCATTTCCACCGCGGCGTAGAAACAGTCGCAGTCGATGTGGATGATCTTGCGCGGCATGGCTATGCTTGGAGCTCTGTATAAATGTACAGCCTTGTATCTTAAGGTATCATGCCGAGAATGTCAGACATTTACCAGATGGAGCACCACTATGGGTACCGAATTCTCCGGGCAGACCCGCACCGAAATCGAGGCTGCCGCCTTCCGCAAGCTTGTCAGCCACCTGCAGGAGCATACCGAGGTCCAGAACATCGACCTGATGAACCTCGCCGGCTTCTGTCGCAACTGTCTTTCCAAATGGGTACGGGCGGAAGCCGCCGAGCGGGGCGTGGAACTGTCGGATCCCGAAGCGCGGGAACATATCTATGGTATGCCCTACGATGAATGGAAGGCCAGATATCAGGCCGGCCCCAGGCAAGCCCATGATGGAGAACACCAGGGATGAGACTGAACGAAGCCCTTCGGATTCACCTCGCCTCCCTGGAGGCCGGGCATTCCGACTTCGAGGATACCCTGGCGCTGGTGGATCGCCATTTCGACTATGCGCCCACGGGCTTCCGCAACGGCCCACTGTATAATGATGCCGGCGAAAACGAAGGCTCCTGCAAGGTGTTCGCCCTGGGGCAGTTCGGTAACCTGACCGAGGCCCAGGTACTGTCCCTGTTCGGACGCCACTACCAGGGTGTGCTCGACGATCCGGCGGGCACCAGCCATGGCAACATCCGCCAGTTCATGACCACCGGCTGGTCCGGCATCCGCTTTGATGCCCCCGCGCTGCGGCCATTGACGACCCATCTTTCCCCAAACCAGGATAACCCAGCATGACTGACGCCCCGCAGGCCACTGAACGGCCCGCATTCCAGCTCAAGAGCACCACGGTTTCACTCACTGCCCTGGAGCTGGCTTTCTTTGACGAGGACTCCTTCGAGATGGCACTCCGGGAAAAGATCCGCCAGGCTCCCGGCTTCTTCAAGGACATTCCCATTATTGTCAGCCTCGATCACTACGAGGGCCCGACCGGGGAACTGGATTTCTTCAAACTGCTGGGCATCTGCCGTCGCCATAACATCCATGTGGTTGGCGTCAGGGGCGGCAACGACGACCAGCGCCGGCTGGCCCGTCACGCCGCCCTGGCCATCCTGCCCGGCAACAGCCGCCAGGACCGGGATGCCACCCCCGAGGCCAGCGAGCCCGCGCCGGAAGCCGCGTCCTCCGTACCGGCGGAACCTGTCGCGGCACGGGTGATATCCCAACCCGTGCGCTCAGGCCAGCAGGTGTACGCTCCTGAAGGGGATTTAATCATTCTCGCGCCGGTGCAGGCTGGCGCGGAAGTGCTGGCGGCAGGTAACATCCACGTCTACGGGCCCCTGCGTGGCCGGGCACTGGCAGGGGTTCACGGGCTGGAAAGCGCCCGGGTATTCTGCCAGTCTCTGGAAGCAGAGCTTGTGTCCATCGCCGGTCACTATAAAATCTCGGAAGACCTGCAGGAAACCGGCTGGAAAGCCGCCGCGCAGGTCCAGCTCAGGGACGACCTGCTGGTGGTGACACCGCTGGAGCGTTCCTGAGGGGCGACAATCCCGGAAACCCATTATCAGCACACAGGATCGCAACCTTGGCTAGAATCATTGTTGTCACATCAGGAAAGGGCGGGGTTGGCAAGACCACCACCAGCGCCTCCATCAGTACCGGCCTGGCCCGCCGTGGCCATAAGACAGTGGTGATAGATTTCGACGTTGGCCTGCGCAACCTCGACCTGATCATGAACTGTGAGCGCCGGGTGGTGTATGACTTCGTTAACGTCATCCAGGGGGATGCCTCCCTCAACCAGGCCCTGATCCGCGACAAGCGGGTCGAAACCCTCTACATCCTGCCCGCCTCCCAGACCCGGGAGAAGGAAGCCCTTACCAAGGATGGCGTGGAAAAGATCCTCAACGAACTGTCGGAAACCTTCGATTATATCGTCTGCGACTCACCGGCGGGAATCGAGCATGGTGCCCTGATGGCGCTGTACTACGCCGATGAGGCCATTGTGGTCACCAACCCCGAGGTCTCCTCGGTGCGGGATTCCGACCGTATCCTGGGTATCCTGCAGAGCAAGTCCCGCCGGGCGGAGATGGGCCAGGACCCGGTGAAGGAACACCTGCTACTGACCCGCTACAACCCGGAACGGGTGGAAAAAGGCGAAATGCTCTCGGTAGCGGACGTGGAGGAAATCCTGGCCATTCCCCTGCTGGGCGTGATCCCCGAATCCCAGGTGGTGCTCAACGCCTCCAACCAGGGCACCCCGGTCATCCTGGAAGATCAGAGTGATGCCGGTCAGGCCTATGACGATGCCGTCGCACGGCTTCTGGGCGAGGAGCGGGAACACCGCTTCATGAACCTCCAGAAGAAAGGCTTTTTCGCACGGATGTTCAAGGGGTAAACAGGATGAGCTTCCTCGACTACTTCCGGTCCCGCAGGAACACCGGGTCGGCCAGCGTTGCCAAGGAGCGCCTGCAGATCATCGTGGCCCACGAGAGGGGCAAGCGGGATCAGCCCGACTACCTGCCCCAGCTCCAGCAGGAATTGCTTGCGGTTATCCGAAAATACGTCCAGATTGATGATGATATGGTTCAGGTGGAGGTGGACCGGAATGATGACTGCTCGGTTCTCGAGCTGAACGTCACCCTGCCCGAACGACGATAGACCCGCTGGCCCGGCCGGAGTGGCCGGGCCGGTCATCACCGGCGCATGGCAGGCGCCAGAAGGATACAGGGACCCCATGACCGTTCTTGCCCGCGACATCATGACCCCCAGCGTGAAGGCAGTGCCGGAATCCTGGACCATGGATCACCTTGCGCGCTTTCTCACCGAACACGAAATCACCGGCAGCCCCGTGGCGGACGATCACGGCGACATTGTCGGCATTGCCACCCTCAAGGACATCGCCGAGTTCCGCTGGTCATCGGACCGCAAGCCCAGGGCCTGGGCCAGGCTCACCCCCGAGGAGCAGCGGGAAGTGCGCCGGCTGCGCATGGCTTTCCTGGAAGAGATGACCCGATTGCCGGTGGAAGTTCGCGATATCATGACGCCGCAGGTGTTTTCGGTTGACGAGACGACGCCGGTGAGAGACATTGCAGATATCATGATGGGAGAACACCTGCATCGGATCTTCGTCAGAAAGGACAAGAAAATTACCGGAATCATAACCACTTACGACATGCTGAAACTCATATCCGACAAATCCCTGACCCGGCGCTGTGCCGACGGTGACTGAACCCGACGCTGCCACGGGGCCCTGTCCCCCGGGGATTTGAAAGTGTGGAGTCTGCTCGGTAGAAATCGTGCCAAGCGAGACAAACCCGCTTTGAGGCCATTTGGTCGGTCAATTGAGGCGCATAGTGGTGCTATGTAACGAAATTGAGCGGCCAAAGGGGCCAAAGCGGGGAAGTCGCAGCGGCACGCATTTCTGCCGAGCAGACTCCCAGACGCCTGCCAGAGAGGTATCGCGCCCTATGCCCAGAGCATCGCAAGCTCGCCGAAAAATGTACGTTCTCGACACCAACGTCCTGATTCACGATCCCAACGCCCTCCTCAATTTCGAAGAACACGATGTCATCCTGCCGATGACGGTCCTGGAAGAACTCGACAGTCTCAAGTCCGGCAAGCAGGCGGTTGCCGCGGACTGCCGTCAGGCCATCCGCAATATCGACAAGTTGCTGGGGGATGCCAGCCCCAAGGATATCGAGAAGGGCGTGCCCATCGTACGGGCAAAGAAGGCGAAGCCACTGGGCACCCTGTCCATCCTCATGAGCACCGGCCACACCGGCAACCATTCGCTGCCGGAGCACCTGAACGACAACAAGATCATCAACACCCTGGCGGAGCTGCAATCCCGCTTCAAGTCCCGGGACATCATCCTGGTCAGCAAGGACATCAACATGCGGCTGAAGGCCCGGGGCTTCGGCGTCGAGGCCCAGGACTACCACAACGATCAGTTGCTGGACGACATCGACCTGCTGCCCAAGGGCTACCACGAGTTCCCCAACTCCTTCTGGAACAAGATCCAGAAGGTGGAAACCGTGCAGCGGGAGGCGGTCACCGAGCACCTCCTCAAGCGAGAGGGCGAACTGGCGAAGCTGAACATCAACGAGTTCGTGATCGACCAGCAGGGCTTTATCGGCAAGGTGGTGGATGTGGACGAGGACACCCTGGTGCTGCAGGACATGCACCACCAGGACCTGATGGACGAGGAAGTCTGGGGCCTGGTGCCCCGGGATATCTATCAGGCCATGGCCCTGAACCTGCTACTGGACCCGGAGGTGCACCTGGTGAACCTGACCGGCTCCGCCGGCTCCGGCAAGACCATCCTGGCGCTGGCCGCCTGCATCGAGATGACGGTGGCGAGCAAGGCCTACAAGCGCATTATCGCCACCCGTTCCACCCAGGGCCTGGACGAGGACATCGGCTTCCTGCCAGGCACCGAGGCGGAGAAGATGGAGCCCTGGCTGGGGGCCATCGTGGACAACCTCGAGGCCCTCCACGAGGATGACGAGAACATGACCGCCAGTGTGGATTACATCCTCAGCAAGGTGCCCCTGCACTTCAAGTCCATGAACTACATCCGTGGCCGCAGCTTCCAGCACAGCCTGATCATCATCGACGAAAGCCAGAACCTGACGCCACACCAGATCAAGACCATCATCACCCGCGCCGGCAATGGCTCCAAGGTGATCTGCCTGGGGAACCTGGCGCAGATCGACACCCCCTACCTGAGTGCCCTCAGTTCAGGCCTGACCTACATGACGGAGCGCTTCAAGGGTTTCCGCCATGGTGCCCACGTGCACCTGCAGGGTGTGCCACGGTCGGCCCTGGCCGAATTCGCCGAGGCCAACCTGTAGCGTCCCCAATGAGCGGACGGAAGACCGGCTTCAGCGGATGGAAAAACCGCTGAAGCCGCCACTGGCAGGCCGCTCCTCGGACCTCACCAGGCTGACCTTGGCCGCGGGCGGCCCCTGCCAGCACCAGTCCTCCAGCGTTTGCAGGCGGTCTTCCGGACCTTCGGCCACCACTTCCACACGGCCATCGGGCAGGTTTCTCACATAACCTTCAAGGCCCAGCTCGCTGGCCTTCTGCTCGGTATAGGCGCGGAAGGAAACGCCCTGTACGTGACCTTCCACCAGCAGGTGACGTTGCTCGTTTGCCATCGCTACCTCCCCTTCGTAATGAATCCCTGTCCGACAGGATAAACCATACCCGCCAGCGGCCCCCAATGTCCCGACAGACGGCATGGGTGGTTGAAATACCGCTTCGTCGAGCAAATCGTAATAGTGGTACGCCATCATTTCCCGATGCGGAGGACCGACCATGGCCGATGGCATGCACCGAGGCAAACAGGACCAAAGCCCCAAGCATCATCAGCAGGATCCCCTGGACCCGATGCAGGAGCCGGACCACCGCTCCCCCGGACCACCCAGGATGCCGCAGCTGGTCCAGTTCATGATCATTGCCCTACTGGTCTTCCTGCTGATCCAGTTGGTGTCGGGGGGCGGCGTCCGGGAGATGGAGTTCACCGAGTTCAAGCAACAGGTACAGGCCGGCGAAGTCGCCAGCGTGACCATCGAAGGTCACGAAATCCGGGGCCGGCTGGCCGGCGGCGGCGATGCCAGCGAACTCACCGGGGAAACGGGCGAACCCTTTGTCACCCAGGTGCCGGAGATCGGTGAGACCCGGGTGCTGGAGCTGCTGGAAAGCAACGGCGTGGCCATTGAGGCCGACCCGGCACAGCCCCAGTGGTGGTCGCAAATGCTGGTCACGCTGCTGCCGTGGCTGCTGATCCTGGGGATCATCGTCTTCTTCTGGCAACGCATGCAGAAGCAGATGGGCGGTGGCCAGCAAGGCGGCGGCCTGTTCAGCATGGGCAAATCCAAGGCCCGCCGCTACAGCCGTGACGATCCCCGCAAGACCTTTGACGATGTGGCCGGCTCGGAAGGTGCCAAGCGCGACCTGTGGGAAATCGTCGACTACCTGAAGAACCCGGCCTACTACCGCAAACTGGGCGCCAAGCTGCCACGGGGCATGCTTATGGTGGGCCCGCCCGGCACCGGCAAGACCGTGCTGGCCCGGGCCGTGGCCGGGGAGGCGGACGTGCCCTTCTTCTCCATTTCCGGCTCCGAGTTCATCGAGATGTTCGTGGGCGTGGGAGCCTCCCGGGTGCGGGAGATGTTCCGGGACGCCCGCAAGGAGTCGCCGGCCATTATCTTTATCGACGAACTGGATGCCATCGGCCGGTCCCGGGGTTCCGGTGTCGGCGGTGGCCATGATGAACGGGAACAGACCCTGAACCAGATCCTCTCCGAAATGGACGGCTTCGCCGCCCATGAAACGGTGGTGGTTATCGCCGCCACCAACCGGCCGGATGTGCTGGACCCGGCGCTGATGAGACCGGGACGGTTCGACCGCAAGGTGATACTGGACCGGCCACACCGGGAAGCCCGGGAAAGCATCCTGGCCATCCATACCCGCGCCCTCGCGCTGGATGACGATGTGCGGCTGGAGGCGCTGGCCCGGCGTACGGTGGGCTTCTCCGGTGCCGACCTGGAAAACCTGGCCAACGAAGCGGCCCTGTTCGCCGGTCGGGAGCAGGCCTCCACCGTCAGGATGCGCCACTTCGACCTGGCCCGGGACAAGCTGCTGATGGGCGCCGAACGGGAACAGACCCTGGGCGATAAGGAGAAAGAAGTGATCGCCTACCACGAGTCCGGCCATGCCCTGGCCGCCCTGCTGTTCCCCTCCGCCGATCCGCTGGAGAAGGTGACCATCATTCCTCGGGGTCAGGCCCTGGGCGCCACCGAGCAGGCGCCGGACGAGGACCGGCTCAACATGACCGCCAGCGACGCCCGGGACCGGATCGCGGTGATGCTGGGTGGTCGCGTGTCCGAGCAACTGGTGTTCAACGAGACCAGCAGTGGCGCCGAGAACGATATCGAGCAGGCCACCAAGCTGGCGCGGCGCATGGTCTCACGCTGGGGCATGAGTGAGACCATCGGGCCGGTATCGGTGAGCGCCAGCCAGGAAGAGGTATTCCTGGGCCACGAGATTGCTCGCGAGAAGGAGTTCAGCGAGGCCACCGCCGAGAAGATCGACAACGAAGTGCGCCGACTGATCACCGGGATCGAGGCCGAGGTGCGGGACCGGCTCGAACAGAACCGGGGCCGCCTGGATACCCTGGCCCGTCACCTGCTGGAGGAGGAAACCCTGGAGGCGGACCGCATCGACCGGTTACTGGACCTCCGGCATTCCTGATGCCTCACCGGGAGCGGTGCTCCGCCTCCCGCTGCCAGGCCTTTTCCAGCAGTTCACGGACTTCCTCGTCACTGGTCTGGTCAAAGGTCCGGTACCATTCGCCGATGGCAGCGAAGGGCTCCGGCGTGGCCAGGCATACAAGGTCGTCCGCCTCTTCTTTCAGTCGTGCGACGGTGTCCACTGGCCCAACGGGTACGGCAACGAACACCGAGGCAGCGCCCTGCTCCCGGCAGGCGCGGATGGCGGCACGCATGGTGGCTCCGGTGGCCAGGCCATCGTCCACCAGGATCACCGAACGCCCGGCCAGGTCCGGCGCCGGTCGGTCACCCCGGTAGGTCCTTTCCCGGCGTTCCAGCTCCGCCAGTTCGGACTGGGCCACCCGGTCGACGGCTTGCTGCGACACCGGCTGGCGCTGCAGCATGGCGTCATTCATGATCCGCACTCCGCCGCTGGCAATCGCCCCCATGGCGAACTCCTCATGGCCGGGAAAACCCAGCTTGCGGACCACCATCAGGTCCAGCGGCGCGTCCAGGCGCTCGGCTATCGGCGCCGCCACCGGCACCCCGCCCCGGGGCAGCGCCAGCACCAGGGGCGGCGGGCCGTCGGACCCGGTGGCAAGCGCGGTAGCCAATTCACGACCAGCCTCTGTGCGATTTGGTATCGGCAAGTCCATGGCTGTCCCCCTTTTTGCGCGGTCTCTCACTTCCAGCGTGCGGACAGAAACCGGCAGTTCAAGGGAGTCCACGGGCTTTTTCCGCCAGCCCCGACCGCCCCTCATTGACCCGTGGTGCTGATTCACTTACTTTTAGATAGTCTACTAATAAGATAAAGCCAACCCCCATGAATGAACTGACCCGTCCCCCGATGTTGCTGATGGTTGCCATCGGCATGTTGTGCACCATTACCCTGGTGGTCTTCGCCCGCCTTGCCTATGGCCTGGTGATGCCCGGCATGCTGGCAGGCCTCGGCCTGGACTATGCCGACGGGGCCAACCTGGGCACGGTCACCGCCCTGGGTTACCTGACCATGCTGATGGTGGCGGGCGTCTTTGCCTCCCGTTACGGGGGCAAACAGGCGATCTTTATCGGCCTGTGCTTCGCGGCCACCGGCTTCATCGGGCTGGCCCTGTCTGACAACTACTGGCTGAGCATGGCCCTGATGGCACTGTTAGGTTTCGGCACCGCGTTCGGTTACACCCCGCTGATTTCACTGCTGGGAGGCTGGTATCCGGAAAAACGCGGCGCGGTAATCGGCTTTGCCAATGGCGGTGTCGGCCTCGGCCTGTTCCTGGCGGGGGCCCTGGTGCCCTGGCTCACCACCACCTGGCCGGACCAGGGCTGGCGCATGGTGTGGGGCGTATTCGGCGCGTCCGCCGTGGTGGCCGGCGTGGTGGTGGGTATATTCCTGCGCAACCCGCCACGGGGAGGAGGCAGCGGTGGCCCTGCGGACCCGGTGCCGGCGGCCCGCTCCGGGGTCTATCGGAATCCCCACGTGATCAATATCGGCCTGATCTACGGCATCGTCGGGCTGACCTATATCGTACAGACCATCTTCATGTACAGCTATGCCCTGGAGTCCGGCATACCATCACGGATTGCCGGTAACCTGGCTGCCGCCATGGGCCTGCTGGGCCTGGTGGCCGGGCCGTTGTGGGGCTGGATTTCCGACCGGCTGGGACGCTCCAATTCCCTGGTCATGTCCATGGGCGCCTGCTCCCTCGCCATGGCCCTGCCGGTGATGTCTCCCACCCTGCCCGCCTTCGCCGTGCACTATGTTGTCATGGGTCTGTGTGTGTCCGGGCTTTTCACCTCGGTGCTGGCGGCCTCCACCGAGACCGTTCACCCACGGCTGGCACCGGTCGCTGTCAGCTTCGTGACCCTGTTCTTCGCCATCGGCCAACTGGTCGGGCCGGCCGCCGCCGGGGTGATCGTGGAATCCATGGGCGGCTTCAGCCGGGCCTTCGCGATCACCTCCTCACTCATGGCCGGCGGTGTTGTGCTGTGCTGGTACAGCCGCAAGAGCCAGCAGCGGGTCGCCACCGCCGCCTAGTGTGCCGGCAAGGGGGTGCTCGATATCCTCTCCTCCGACTACTATGATTGATACCGTCTGGAGCAGGAGGCAACGGGTCTACTGATGGCAACCGCAATCCAACCAGACAGGGGGCGTCTGTTCTACCTTATGGGGCCGTCCGGGGCGGGCAAGGATTCCCTGCTGGATGCCTGCCGGGGGCAGGACGTGTCGGGCCGGCGCCTGCGTATTGCCCCCCGGCATATCACCCGGCGTGCCGGCTCCGTCGGAGAGGACCACATCGCCCTGACCCCGGCTGCATTCCGGGTGCAGATGGACAACGGCGACTTCGCCCTGCACTGGCACGCCAACGGTCGCCGCTACGGCATCAGCATTGCAGTGGATGAATGGCTGGCTAACGGTGACCCGGTCCTGGTGAACGGATCCCGGGCCCACCTGGACGAGGCCCTGGCGAAGTACGGCGACCGCCTGGTACCGATACTGGTGTGCGTGGACCTTCACCGGCAGCGGCAGCGCCTGCTGGACCGGGGACGGGAAAGCGCGGACGAGATCGACGCCCGCATCGAACGCTCCCGTCGCCTGCAGGCCCGGCTGGAACACCGGTTCGCCACCATAAACAACGATGGCAGCCTGACCCACGCCACCCGGCAGCTACTGGCAATCATCGATCATCACCTGACTGGCAAGGTCTGATACAGCACCATCAGTAGCACCAGGTTCAGCAACAGCGACAGCATGGACACAAAACACCAGGTGTCCGACGGTACCCGCTCAATCAGCGGCGGGCTGGAGGACGGCAGCAGTTTCGGGTTGGGGTGTTCCAGGTCCTGCAGGAACTCAGACAGGGCCTGGTAACGGTTGCCCACCCTCTCGGAGACCGCCTTGGCCAGGCAAGCATCCACCCAGGGCGGGATTTCCGGGTTGATCTCCCGGGCACTGCGGTAACCGGAACGTCGCCGCCCCACGGGTCGGTCCGGCGGCTGGACGGGCAGTGTTCCCGTCAGCATCTCGTAGGCAATGACGCCCAGGGAATAGCGGTCCGACGCCGGGGTGCCCGGCTGGCCATCCAGGCACTCAGGGGCCGCGTAGCTGGCGGTGCCCGCCCAGGCCCCGTTGGCCCAGGGCCCGGCAATCTGCTCCACCCCCCGGATGCGCACCGAGCCCAGGTCAATCAGCCTGGCGGTGCCCCGCTGGTCGATCATGATGTTCTCCGGCTTCAGGTCCTGGTGCACCATTTCCAGCCGGTGCAGGGCCCGCAGGCCCAGGGCCACCTGCCGTACCAGGTCCCGTACCGTGGCCAGGGGCGGGTTGGGGTTGTCCTGCATCCACTCCCTCAGGGTCTGGCCCTGCACATACTCGGTCAGCGCATACAGGCACTGCCGGTCTTCCGGTAACGCCAGGCCCTGCACCACATGGGGGCTGTTCACCCGGCGGCTGACCCAGATCTCGTTCAGGAAACGGTCGATATAGGCCGGGTCATCCACATAGTTGGGAGACGGGGTCTTGAGGATCACCGTGCCACCGCCACCCGGTGGTTCCGCCAGGTACACCTGGGTCCGGGTGCTGGCATGGATCTCGCGGATGATCCGGTAGCCGTCCAGCACCTGGTCCGGCTTGAGCAGGGGCGGAAACGGCAGGTTGGTGAGGCGTTCGTAGTGGGAGGCCAGGTCCTCCCGGGGCAGTTCGTCCACCACCAGCACCAGGACGCTCAGGTTGTCGTCGCTGCCACGGCGATAGGCGGCCTTGCCCAGACTTTCCGCCGCCTGCTCCGGGTCCCCATGGCCCCCGAACCGAACCATGGCGCGGTCATCCAGCACACCGTGGATGCCGTCGGTGGTCATCAGCAGGCGGTCACCGGATTCCAGGGCGACCCGGTGTACGTCGATCTCCACATTGAGCTCGACGCCCATGGCCCGGGACAGGGCGAAGCGCTGGTTGCCGATGGCGGCGTGGTGATCCCGGGTCAGTCGCTCCAGGCGGCCATTCCGCACCAGGCTGATGCGACTGTCGCCGATATGGAAGAGGTAGGCCATGCGGTTGCGGATCACCACCGCCGAGAAGGTGGTGACCAGGGCCGAGGTATCCCCGTGACGCTGGTGGCCACGGCCATGGAGCCAGCGGTTAAGCGCCCCCAGCACCCGGCTGGCGGAGGTTTCCACGGTCCAGGAATCCGGCGTGCTGTAGTAGTCGCTGATAAAGCCCCGCACGCAGGCCTCCGCCGCCTCCCGGCCCGCTTCGGCGGCACTGACCCCATCGGCCACCGCCGCCACCATGCCTTTCATGCGCAGGGCCTCCCCTTCCGGCACCAGCGCCCCCAGGCAGTCCTGGTTGTCCGGCTTGCGGCCGGCGTCGGTGTACTGGCCGCAGCGGACCAGCATCCGTTCCGGCTGTGCCGGCCTGTCTGCGGGTTTGTCCGGGCGTGTGGAAACCAGGTCCATCAGGGTACCTCGATCATTCGAACGGTGCCGTCGGGCATGACCTCGCTGGTCTGGGGCCCGGGCTCCTCCATGAATACGGAGACCATGACCAGGATCAGGAAGGCGATGCCCCCCAGCACCAGGAAGAACTGGGCCGGTGTCACCACCGCCAGCACCACCAGGAACACCACACCGCCCACATTGCCGTAGGCACCGGTCATGCCGGCCACCTGCCCGGTCAGCCGGCGCTTGACCAGGGGCACCGAGGCATAGACCGCGCCGCAGGCCCCCTGCACAAACAGCGAGCAGACCACCACCAGGGCCACCGCCATGGGCAACGGCCAGCTACCGTCGATGCGGGACATCAGGCCATAGCCGATGCAGATACCCAACAGCATCAGGCCGGTGGTGAACTTGCGCCCGAAGCGGTCGGCGATATAACCGCCACCGGGGCGGGCAATCAGGTTCATCAGGGCAAAGGTGCCGCCCAGGGCGCCGGCCATCAGCGGTGAGATATCAAAGGTGTCCAGGAAGAACAGCGGCAGCATGGACACCACGGCCAGTTCCGAGCCGAAGGCCGCCATGTACACCAGGTTCAGCAGGGCCACCTGCTTGAACGGATAGCGGTCGAACTCCGGTACCGCCTGGGAGAAGACATGGCCATTCACCTGCCAGATTCGCAGGAACTGCACCGCCGCCATCACCAGCACCACCCCGTACAGGGCCAGGGACGTGATATCACCCAACAATCCCAGGCGGGCCGGGCTGAGCTGCCAGACGATCAGCGCCAGGGCCAGGAACAGGGGCAGGTTCATTATGGAATACAGCAGGAAATCGCCCCTGGAGGTCACCTCCATGGCGCCGCCCTTCCTGGGCTTGAAGTAGGTGGAGCCTTTCGGGGTATCCCGCACCTGATGATAGAACACACCAGCGTACAGGATGGCGATCACCCCGGTACTGCCGATGGCGTAGCGCCAGCCGTCATCACCGCCGAACATCAGCGCGACGGTGGGCAGGGACAGGGCCGCGAAGGCGGCACCGAAGTTACCCCAGCCACCGTAGATGCCCTCGGCAAAGCCCACCTCCCGGGCCGGATACCACTCGCTGATCAGGCGAATACCCACCACGAAGCCGGCCCCCACAAAACCCAGCAGGAAGCGGGTCACGGCAAGCTGGGCAAAGGAGTCGGCCATGGCAAAGGCGAGACAGAACAGGCCGGACAACACCAGCACCAGGCTGTACACCCGCCGGGGGCCGAGGGCATCCACCGCCATGCCGATAAGGATTCGGGCGGGAATGGTGAGCGCCACGTTCAGCAGCAGGAGGGTATTGACCTCCGAGGTGGACAGTCCGAACTGCTCACGGATGGCGGACATCAGGGGCGCGTGGTTAAACCACACCAGGAAGCTGATGAAGAAGGCCACCCAGCTAAGGTGGAGGATTCGCGTGCGTCCCTGGAAGGAAAAGAATCGAAATGCCTGTTCTGACATAAACCTGCCCTGTAAACGGATGAACGTTCTCCGGTCGGGCGGCGGGATGGGTCACGCTGAAGGGCTCGCAGGCTGTTACGGCGACGCAGGCAGGCGTCGGACTCTTCAGCAGTGACGCCATTGCCAGCAGCCGTAACCGGTTTTCTAAGACAATCACCGTTTTGCAAGAACGGTTCCAACTGAAGAAAATTCACTGAAACCGTGCAGTTAACGGATAGCAGGGCTATTTTCGGGCGCGGAGGGTCGCACCAGTTACGGGCAGGCCCGCGTCTGGCGCACTCACGAGGTGCACCAGACGCGGGAGTTGATGGGAAATGTCAGTTGTCCGACGCGGCGGCCTTCTCCTGCTCCGCCATGGCCGCCCGGGCGGCATCGGCAGAGCCCTGGATAAAGGCCACGATCTGCTCCAGCTCCCGCTCGGTCAATTCGCCCTTGAAGTTGGGCATGCCCAGCACCTTGCGGGCATCGGTGAAGACAATATCCTCGATATTGCGGATCATCGCCGGGTGCGAGTACCCCAGGTTGGGCAGGTTGCCCCCGTTATTGACCGCCGGCACACCATGACAGAGCAGGCAGTTGGTCATATACAGTGCACCACCGGGCGCCACGTCGTCCGGATTGTAGCTCACGCCCTGTAACAGCTCCCCGGGCTGTCGCAGCACCATGGATTCCGGCATGTCCGCATCCCCTTCCAGCCGGAAGGTGAACACCCGGCCCGGACCCACGGTGTCCGTGGCACGCTGGGTGATGCCGTAGACACCGCCCCAGCCAACGGCAACGGACACATACTGGTCCCCGTCATGTTCCCAGGTGGAGGGCGCCGCCACCACGCCGGAACCCACCGGCGTCTGCCAGAGCAGGTCACCGGTGCGGGCGTTATAGGCGATAAAGCGGCCATCGGCGGTGCCCTGGAACACCAGATCGCCGGCGGTGGACAGGGTGCCACCGTTCCAGGGCGAGACGTACTCCGCGCGCCAGGCTTCCTCCTGCTTCACCGGATCCCAGGCCAGCAGGGTGCCGAAAGGCGTTGCCTCCGGCGCCACATTGGCGAAGAAATACCCGGTGTTCCAGCCCAGCCCGGCGTTGGGACTGCCCGGCGTCGGCTTGTTGTACTCGTAGCCCGGATTGTTCTGCACCACCAGGGGAACCCCCTGGGCCGGGATATAGACCAGACCGGTTTCCGGGTTGAAGGACATGGGGTGCCAGTTGTGGGCACCGTAGGGAGACGGGATGGTTTCCCAGGGGTCGGTGCGTGAACGGGCACCTGCCACCTCGATGGGGCGACCGTCCTCGTCATAGCCCTCGGCCCAGTTCACCTGCACGAAGGGTTCCGCCGAGATGAACTCGCCGTTGGTGCGGTCGATGACGAAGAAAAAGCCGTTCTTCGGCGCCTGCATCAGCACCTTGCGCTTTTCACCGTCGATCTCCAGGTCCGCCAGGATAATATGCTGAGTGGACGTGTAATCCCAGGAATCCCCCGGGGTATGCTGGTAATGCCACTGGTATTCACCGGTGTCCGGGTCCAGGGCCACCACGGAGGCGAGGTAGAGGTTATCGCCACCGGCGGGACTGCGTTGCAACCGGTTCCAGGGGGTGCCGTTGCCGGTGCCCACGTAGAGCAGGTCCAGGTCCGGGTCGTAGGCCATGGAATCCCACATGGTGCCGCCGCCCCCTTCTTCCCACCACTTACCGGCGGGGTCCCAGGTCTCGGCGGCCCGTTTCATGCTTTCATTCTCGAACGGCTCGTCCGGGTTGCCCGGCACCGAGAACCAGCGCCAGGCCTGTTCGCCGGTCTTCACGTCGTAGGCGGTGAGGTAGCCTCTTACGCCATATTCGGCGCCACCATTACCGATGATCACCCGACCGTTGATCACCCGGGGCGCGCCGGTAATGGTATAGGGTTTGTCCCGGTCGATAAGGGTATCCACCTTCCACAGGCGTTCGCCGGTGTCGGCATCGATGGCGTGGAGGTAGCCGTCAAAGGCCCCCACGAAGACCTTGCCGTCGTGTATGGCCACGCCCCGGTTGACCACGTCACAGCAGCCCTTGACCGCCCATTCCCGGGGTACCTGGGGATCGTAGGTCCAGAGGGCTTCGCCTGTGGCCGCATCCAGGGCGTGGACCACCGACCAGGACGCCGTCACGTACATGACCCCGTCCACCACCAGCGGCGTGGCCTCCACACCCCGGCGGGATTTCAGGTCATAGGACCAGGCCAGCCCCAGCTTGCCCACGTTATCGGCGTTGATCTGATCGAGTCGGGAAAAGCGCGTTTCCGCGTAGTTGAGACCGTAACTTGGCCAGTTTTCCGTGGTGCGGTCGTTGGCGACAATAGCGGCGGTATCGATGCCATCGGCGGTGTCGGCCTGTGCCGACAGGGCGCACAGGCCCACTAGCCCGACAGCCGTCAGGCGGGTAAGAAATTGCATAGTCCATGTCTCCCTCACTCCCCCGTACCGGCAAACCACCGGGGTGGAGCGATCCTGTTGTTCTTGTCGTTTCAGGTGGCAGGCAGTGAAGACGGAACTGTTGTCTGATCGTCACTACCTGTAGGGAACTATTGACTACGCCTGGGGGTTTGTCCAACCAGCAGAGGCGGATGGATAGCGGCGGGCACCCGCCGCTATCGCCTTACCTGGACCTCCGGCCCGGCCAGATGTGCCAGCAGCGGGTTCGACCGCCAGACATAGCCGCGCATGACCGCACCAATGGCCAGCCCCGCCGCGAAGCCGCCGATATGGGCCCAGTAGTCCACGCCCTGCTCGCCCAGCAACATGCCAAGGAAGTTCAGGCCCAACCACAGAGCAAAGTACCAGACCGGCGCCAGTTTCTTCTGCCAGAAGAAGAACAGGAAGGTCAGGCTGGCGTTGGGGTACCACATCAGGTACATGCCGAACAGGCCGGCAATGGCGCCGCTGGCCCCCACCGAGGGGATGGTGCCGCCCAGGTTCGCCAGCACGCTGACGAGGCCAGACAGGACGCCACACAACAGGTAGAGCAGCAGAAATGGCCAGTGGCCGAGGGCATCTTCCAGGTTGTCACCGGTCAGCCACAGGAAGTACATGTTGCCGGCCAGGTGCAACCAGCCCCCGTGCAGGAAGGTGGCGGTGACCAGGGTCCACAGATTCTCGCCGGCCTGGATATCGGAGGGGGTCATGGCGAACTGCTCGATGACCTGCCAGGTCGCCTGGTTGTCAAACGCGTAGCCCATGAAGATCAGGGCGTTGACGATGATGAGTGTCCAGGTCACCCAAGGGGTTCGGCGGGCCTTGACGTTGTATTCCACCGGCATGCGGGACAGGAACTCGAACACCCAGGTCTTCCAGGAGATATTGCGGTTCATGTCTTCCAGGGCATGCTTGATGGCCGAGGAGTTGACCACCTGGGACACGGTCTCCCGGGTCGCCCAGGCACCGGAGCAGGCAACGCAGACCCGCAGGTCCAGGTGGTATTCCTCCAGCAGGTGGAACACCTGCATGCGCTTGCCGCAGTCCGGGCAGTCGCACCGGGCCTGGCGCTGGTGCTCGCCGAGGTTGTCGGTGTAATCGGCTTCCTCCACCTGGTCACACTTGGCGGCGATGAGGTTGTCCAGGTCGCTCTTCTCGAACCACACACCCTGGCACTGGCGACATACATCCACCTCTTCTCCGTGGAAATCGTGTTCCTCCAGCGGCTGACGTTCACAGGTGGGGCAGTACTTCTTGGCGCTCATCTACTCTGTCTCCTTGAGAACCGTGACATCAATACCCTGGGCGGCCAGGTCCGCGGCCAGGGCTTCGTGGTTTGCCCGCAGGTTCGGCAGCAGGTTGGCCTCCACGTCGTCCAGCAGGGCGGTCAGTTGCTTCGACGCAAAGCCCGCGCCATACACTCGCCCTTCGGCCTTGCGGACGATCTCGTCCGCCTTCAGGTGAAACCGTCGGGCGCCGGTGAGGAACGGACTGGGAATTTCGAAGGTGTTGGGGGAATAGCGCATGGTGTCCCAGACGAACCGGGACAGCACCGGCCGGTTATTCTCCAGCTCCGACTGGGGCGGGCTGCGGGACAGGGTGTCGTCATTGTAGGCTCGCAGCGCCGCCACGTTGTCTGAAAGCTCGTCGTGAAGGGACTTGCGCAGGTAGTAGCTGGATTCCTGGCTGGTCAGACTGTCGAAGATAATGGCCTGCTTGAGGCCGGCGTGGGCCGCCAGGTAGACGCCAATAATAGTGGCCGCCACCACGAACATCTGGGATATCCAGAAGCCGGACTTGACCAGGTCGTTGTGGTCCATGTCCTTGAGCTTTTCACCAGCCCGGCCGCCGATCTGCTTACCCTTGGCAATGGGTGACGCCACGGTTCATCCTCCCTGATAAATTGTGTCGATATAAGATGCCTACAATAAAGATCGTAGGCTAACGATTTCCGTGAGCGTCGTCCAGTGTTCTAAACCGGGTATGGTGGGGCGTCTCGGGTTACGATCGATTCGCCGGCACCCGCAGGTGCCGGCTCCTGACGGGCCGCCTGATCAGAGGGCCTGGCCTTCGGTTTCTTCCGCCTCTTCGTCCTCGCCGTAACCCATGCACACGGATTCGGAGTAGGAGAAGCTTTCCGGCTGGGTTTCCCGGAAGAAGGCATCGATGACATCCGCGTTGGGGGCCATCTGGGCGCCCACGGAAATATGCAGGTTCAGCCCACGGCTGTAGCCACCGGCACTGACGGACATGTCGGACGAAGTGATGGAGAAGTTCTCCACCTCCTGGTCCTCGGCCAGGGCCTGCAGCTCCGCCTTGACCGCCTTGTAGGCTTCCGCCGGGCTTTCTTCCATGGTGATCTGCCGGGCGTAGGAGAGGTACATATGGCCGACGGCAGCCATGTCGCAACTGGCCTGGGCGCTGTTGGCCAGCATCAGGGAGGCAACAATACCGCCAATGAGGGAAACCGGTTTATTCACGTTCACTCTTGAATCTCCTTGAGTTGATTGTATGACGTCCGTGTAACGAACCCGGGAATAGTACGGATTGGCGCGCATAAGAAATGCATACTTCATCACACTTTGAGAATCTGTCGCCTACTGGCGATGACGGGCCTGAAATCTCTCCCTGACCGGGTCGGACAGTTTGTCGGGGTGTTTCGGGGTGACGCCGGCGAAGCACTGGTACAGTTGTTCCAGGTCCGCCTCCAGGTCGCTGGTGGGCTGCAGAACCAGCGGGAACCGCAGTTCGCGGGTGCCGTAGTCCGCCACGGTGACCACAATGGGCACGCCCGCTTGCCGAGCTATGTGATGGAAGCCGGTTTTCCACTGGCGGGCGTTGCTGCGTGTGCCTTCCGGCGCCACGACGAGGATCAGGCGGTCACTCCGGCGGAGGGTTTCAATGGCCTGCCCCACCACGCCCCCGGCCTTGCCGCGGTCCACGGGGATGCCGCCGAGTTTGCGCAGCAACCACCCCAGCGGCCCCTTGAAAGCACTGTGCTTGATCAGGAAGTGGGCATTCAGCCCCAGGGCGACGGCGGCGGTGAGGCCGATAACGCCGTCCCAGTTGGAGGTGTGGGGTCCGCCCACCACGATGGCCCTGTCGACATCCGGGAACGGTGGGACCCGCCAGCCGGCCAGGTTGATGAGTTTCATGGCCAGGCGCTGGAGTCTGGTGGGTGTTGTTCTTGTTGGGTGATGCTGCTGGGCCACAGTACTGCCTCCTCTGATGGCGAGGGGCTATTTTACGGTATTCGGCGCGGTTTGTTACCAGCGCCCCTGCAGGGTCGCCACGATACGTCGGCCGCCGCCACGGTTACGGTGTTCGCAGAGGTAGATGCCCTGCCAGGTGCCCAGCGCCAGGTGGCCGTCGCTGACGGGGATGGTGAGGCTGGGGCCGACTAGGATGCTTTTGATGTGGGCGGGCATGTCGTCGGGGCCTTCTGTGGTGTGTTCATAGTGAGGCGCGTTTTCCGGCACCATGACGTTGAGGTGGCGTTCGACGTCGCCGCGTACGTCGGGGTCGGCGTTTTCGTTGATGGCCAGGGAGGCGGAGGTGTGCTGGATGAACAGGTGCAGCAGGCCCACCTGGCAGTTAACGAGTTCCGGCCCGTTTGAGAGGATCTCGTTGGTGATGAGGTGGATGCCTCTCGGGTATTCCTGAAGCTGGATGGTGGTCTGGTCCCAGATCATGTTGGCTCCCTCCGTTATGTTGAGAGTATGGTTGCCCAGGGTTACGTAGCTCTGGGGCTGGCCGGGGTACAGGGGGGAAGCTTTCTTCGCCGCAATTCAGGGGCCTTCCCTGGCACCCGCCTTGCTCCGCGCCGTCCCTGGCGCTGCTACGAAACCTTCCCCCCTGTACCCCAGCCGATCTGACTTAGGGTGCTTGCGCCTTTACCCTATGGCCAGAAATAACATCCAAAAGACGCAGTACGAAAGCTATTTCGGATCATTATCCCAGGGATGCACCGGCAACACAGCCTCGGTCACTTCCGGATCCAGGGAGGACCGGAAGTAGTCCATGGCCTTCTCCGCCTCGCCGAGTTCGTCGAAACGGGCCACGTGGTAGATAGCCTCGCCCTCGTTGACCAGCGGCAGGTTGTTGACGCAGATAACGATGCCGGAGATGGGTGACAGTATACTCACCTCGGTCTCGCCAAAGGGGTCGGCCACCATGGCCAGGCGCTGGCCCTTGCGGACTTTCTGGCCCAGGCGGGCCACCGGTCGCATGATGCCATCGAGATCCGCACGTACCCAGGTGGACATGGCGGCGGTTTCGGAGCGTTTGCGCGGGGCTTTCGGGCCTTTCTTGCTGGGGACCATTTCCAGGGCGCGCATGACGCGGATCACGCCTTTCACACCGCTGGTGATGACCACGTCGTCGAACCGCAGGGCTTCGCCGCCTTCGAAGGTGATGACGGGGATGTCCTGGGAATCGGCGTACTCCCGCAGGCTGCCTTCCCGCAGGCTGGCGTTGAGGATGATGGGGGCGCCGAAGGCTTCGGCCATGCGCACGGTTTCCGGGTTCTTCAGTTCGGCGCGGATCTGCGGCAGGTTGAAGCGGTGGATGGCGCCGGTGTGCAGGTCGATGATGTGGGTGACCTTCTCCATGATCTGCGTGCGCAGCAGGTAGGCGATGCGGCCACCCAGTGAGCCGCTTTCGCTGCCCGGGAAACAGCGGTTCAGGTCGCGGCGGTCCGGCAGGTAGCGGGTGCGTTGGACGAAGCCGAAGATGTTGACGATAGGCACCGCCACCAGGGTGCCCCTCAGATGCCTCAAGGCGGAGTTCCTCAGCACCCGGCGCACGATCTCAACACCATTGATCTCGTCGCCATGGATGGCACCGCAGACCATCAGCACCGGGCCGTCCCGGCGGCCATGGACCACTTCCACCGGGATATGCAGCGGGGTGTGGGTATAGAGCTTGGCGACGGGCACCTCGACGGTCTGCCGGGTGCCGGCCTTGATTTCCGTGTCCGCTATGACAAATGGAGCGCGGGCCATGGGGTTGTTGTCCTTCTTGTTGATCGGTAGAGCCGGTATTCGGATCGGGGACGGTCAGCCAGCGGGCGTTATCCCCTGCCCCCTTTGGTGCCGGTTTTCCAGGGCTTCTGGTTGCGTTCGGTCCAGTTGATGATCATACCCGCCACGTTTTTGCCGGTGGCATTCTCGATGCCTTCCAGGCCCGGGGAGGAGTTGACCTCCATGACCAGCGGGCCACGGGAGGAGCGCAGCAGGTCGACGCCAGCCACGTTCAGGCCCATGGATTTGGCGGCCATGATGGCGGTGCGTCGTTCCTCCGGGGTGATCCGCACCAGCGAGGCAGTACCGCCCCGGTGCAGGTTGGAGCGGAATTCGCCCTCGGCGCCCTGGCGCTTCATGGCGGCAATCACCTTGTCGCCGATCACGAAGCAGCGGATGTCGGCACCACCGGCCTCCTTGATGAATTCCTGCACCAGGATGTCGGCCTTCAGGCCCATAAACGCTTCGATCACGCTCTCTGCCGCCTTGCGGGTTTCCGCCAGCACCACGCCGATGCCCTGGGTGCCCTGCAGCAACTTGATCACCACCGGGGCGCCGCCCACCATCTTGAGCAGCTCCGGTACGTTGTCCGGTTTGTTGGCGAAGCCGGTCACGGGCATGCCGACCCCTTTGCGGGCGAGCAGCTGCAGGGAGCGCAGCTTGTCCCGGGAGCGGGTGATGGCCACGGACTCGTTCACCGGGAACACCCCCATCATCTCGAACTGACGCAGCACCGCCGTGCCGTAGAAGGTGACCGACGCGCCGATTCGCGGGATAACCACATCAAACTCTTCCAGCACTTCCTCGTGGTAATGGATCTGCGGCTTGGCCGAGGTGATGTTCATGGAGCAATGCAGCGCATCGATCACATGCACCTCGTGGCCGCGGTTGATGCCCTCTTCCACCAGGCGACGCGTGGAGTACAGGTGCCGGTTGCGGGAGAGAATCGCTATCTTCATTCATCATTCCTTAGTACCGGATCTCCGGCCAGGTAAGAGGCTTCAGGCATAACGGTGCAGCGGCCGGCCATGGCCGTGCGGCCCAGCAGCATGCGAAAACGCATGGTGTCACGATTGGTCAGGGTCATTTCAATAGGCCAGCTCAGTTCGCCCACCTGTACCCGGGTTTCAATCACCATCCGCAGTTCCTTGTGGCCACCGGAGTCGGTCACCGACCGTTCATCGATCACGACGGCATCGCACTCCACCACCTTGTGCAGGTTATGCTGCTCGGGGTGTACCCAGAACTTCACCCGACGCTGCCCGTCCACCGTGTAGGGTTCGGTACGGAAGGTGTGCAGGCAGGAGGTGCGGGCGCCAGTGTCCACTTTTGCCTTGATCCGGGGAATATCCAGCTCCGGCAGGGCCAGCCATTCGCGCCAGCCCAGGGGGACCCGTTTGCTGACACCTTCCCCGGGGCGTTGTTTGGATGGCGTGTTTCCGGGCATCGTGTTTTGCTCCCTGTTGGTGATGGCCAGCTCAGGTCTGCCCGTTGGACAGGCGCATTAGAAGCGGCAATGGGTATGCACTCAATACGCATAACTGCCGACGAAGAACCATCAATGAATCAACAATCTACACTCACTATAATCCAGCCGCGGCAATGCGGCGAATAAAGGGGAGCCAATCCCATTCTCCAACACCATTTCAGGACTGCCTCATGACCCAACTGGTCTGGTTCCGCAACGACCTGCGACTCGCCGACAACCCCGCCCTGACCGCCGCCTGCCAGCAGGACGCCCCGGTGAGGGCCCTGTTCCTGGTAACCCCCGGGCAGTGGCGGCAGCACGACTGGTCACCCGCGAAGGTACAACTGTTGCTGGGCCTGCTGGATGATGTGGGCCGGCGACTGGCCGGGCTCGGCATTCCCCTGGAGGTCATCGAGTGCGATGATTTCACCGCCAGCATCCGGGCCCTGGAGGACCACTGCCACCAGCATGGCATCCGCCAACTGCATTTCAATGAAGAATACGGCATCAACGAACGCCACCGGGACCGGTCCGTGCGGGATGCCCTCAAGGCCATGGACATTGACGTCTGCAAGTACCGGGACCAGACCGTGGCCCCGGTGGGCTGCATCCGCACCGGCCAGGACGAGCCTTACTCGGTGTTCACACCTTT
Source organism: Marinobacter sp. OP 3.4 (assembly GCF_036224885.1). Classification (NCBI taxonomy): domain Bacteria; kingdom Pseudomonadati; phylum Pseudomonadota; class Gammaproteobacteria; order Pseudomonadales; family Marinobacteraceae; genus Marinobacter; species Marinobacter sp. OP 3.4. The sequence continues at coordinate 1,057 of NZ_JAVVLT010000053.1, read as the reverse complement.
CTCCCGCCGCTGGCGCCAGTGGGTGGAGGACACATCTCCGACCATACTGCCTGTTCTGAAACCGGTTGGCGCCCCGGTGGCGTGGTCGCACTACACCACCACGGCCCAGGACCTAGGCTTTGGCACTCCCCCACCTGCCCTGGTCAAACCGGACGAGCAATCCGCCCACGACCAGCTTGAACAGTTCCTGGACGAACGTGCCGGCAACTACAAGGCTGACCGGGATTTCCCCGCCATCGACGGCACCAGCAAACTGTCCCCCTACCTCGGCGTCGGTGCCCTGTCCGGTCGCCAGTGTCTGCTGGCCGCCCGGGAAGCCCAGGGGCAAGGCGGCAATCAGGAGGGTTTCAGCACCTGGGTGAATGAGATTGCCTGGCGGGACTTCTATATCCACATCCTCTACCACTATCCCCGGGTCAGCATGCACAAGGCGTTCAAGCCGGAGACGGAGGAACTGACCTGGAACCCCGCTGGCGAGCATTTCGAGGCCTGGAAGGAGGGTCGCACCGGTATTCCCCTGGTGGATGCGGCCATGCGTCAGTTGCGGCAAACCGGCTGGATGCACAACCGCCTGCGGATGGTGACGGCGATGTTCCTGACCAAGAATCTGTTTATCGACTGGCGACAGGGCGAGGCGTGGTTCATGCAGAATCTGGTGGATGGGTTCCTGGCGTCCAACAATGGCGGCTGGCAGTGGAGCGCCTCCACCGGTACGGATGCGGCGCCCTATTTCCGGGTGTTCAACCCGGTCACCCAGAGCGAGCGGTTTGATCCGAAGGGGGACTTTATCCGGCATTGGGTGCCGGAGCTGAAGGATCTCGATGCCCAGCGGATTCACAATCCCGGTGCAGGTGGTGTGATTCCGAACGGTTACCCCAGACCCATCGTGGATCTGAAAGAGAGTCGGAAGGAGGCTATTGCGCGGTTTCAGGCGCTAAAGAAAGCTGACTAATCCGCCAGCGAATAGCACAGAAGATAGAAAAGCCTGTGAGGTGAGAACCTTTTCCGGGACCTTCAAAAACAGGGACGTTTTTGAAGAGCCTCCATGGATGGATTC
>NZ_JAVVLT010000052.1:0-6529 GCF_036224885.1 Marinobacter sp. OP 3.4 | reverse complement strand
GAAGCTGATTGACGCCATTCCCCGTAACCCGGTGGGCAAGATCCTGAAGAAGGAATTGCGGACCCTGTAAAACAAAGAGCCGGGCGTTACCGCCCGGCTCTTTGTGCTAAACGCTACCAGTTCGCTTCTGTTAGCTCTGGGGGAAAACTTCATAGAGCTCTCTCAGGTTTCGCTTGAGGATTTTGCCACTCGGGTTACGCGGTAAGGCATCGGCGACAACCACTCGCTTGGGAACCTTGAAGCTTGCCAGTCGCGCCTTGCAATGATTGACGACCATCTCTTGGTCGATGGTCGAACCGTCCCGGGGAACAACGATTGCAGTAACAGCTTCAACCCAAACAGGGTCGCTTACAGCAATAACGGCTACCTCTGAAACCTGGTCCATCTGGAAGATGGTTTCTTCTACCTCTCTGCTTGAAACGTTCTCGCCTCCGGTCTTGATCATGTCTTTCTTGCGGTCGACGATCGTCAGATAGCCTTCCTCGTCGAAGAATCCTAAATCTCCACTATGAAACCAGCCGCCCTTGAACGCCTCCCTGGTGCGCTCTTCATCATTGAAGTAACCACTCATAAGCTGGGGTGACCGATGTACAATTTCCCCAACGGTTCCGGTTGGTACCTCCTGCTCAGCGTCATCCACAACACGAGTTTCAACATTGAACACAGGCTTACCTGCTGATCCGGCTTTCCGTATCTGGTCCTCCGGCCCGAGAATAGTCGCCGTGGGAGCAATTTCGGTCTGGCCATACAGGTTCCATAAGCGGACCTCTGGCAGGCGCTCTTGAAGTTCCTGCAGAACAGCGACTGGCATAATTGCAGCACCGTAATAACCCTTGCGTAATCTGGATAACTTTTCGCTGTCAAACATTGGAGAGCGGAGCAGTGATATCCAGACTGTGGGTGGAGAGAAAAACGAGGTGACCTGGTACTTTTCAAGCGCTGGGAGAATGACCTCCGGAGAGGGAGTGGCGGTGATGACGTTCGTGACACCTGCGTAAACGCAGGTCCCGAAAAAGGTGTCGAGTTGCGCGCAGTGAAACAGCGGCAATGCGTGCAGCATTATGTCTGACGACTCGAATCCAGCGGCCATGACGCAGCTCATATGCTGGGTCACGACGGCTTCATGTGTAAGCATGGCACCCTTTGGAAGGGATTCGGTGCCACTGGTATAGACAATTTGTGCCAGCATGTCCCCGGATACACCGGGGCGCTGTTGGTTGGAGTCGGCTCCCTCAGTAAGGAGATCGTCGAACGACGTCATACCTGGAAGGGGGGCTGAGCCTGCTTCATCCGGAATCCAGAGAAATTGGTCAACATTGGTATCCTGATTGGCAGCCTCCCTGGCCATGTTTGCCATCGAAGTGTCCGTACATAGGATCCTGGCCTTTGAGTGGGCAAGGATGTAGGCCATCTCTTTGGCATTCAACATGAAATTGACCGGCACCAGAACCGCGCCAATGCGGGCAAGTGCAAAGCGCATTGCGACGAAACCATGGGAGTTTCTAGCCAGGATGGCGACCTTGTCTCCACATTGCACGCCGCGCCGGATCAAAGCGTTGGCGAGACGGTCGCAAATGTCATCAAATTCGCGATAGCTCCAGTTTACCTGACCGCAAATAACGGCTGTCTTGTCAGGGTTCCTCCTGGCTGTACGTCGTAACATGCCGGAAATAGTCTGTTCGCGGGCTGCAGCAATGGTTTGCTCCAGAGCATTTGTTGTCATTATTTGCTCCTAGGTCCATCAGGGCACCGCCAGATTGGTTGTGACGGGCATTGATGCTTTGTTGATGTATTCGCGTTTGATGGTTATAGTTACTGAAACATTTAACATATAAGAGCATGGCGTTCGAGGTCAAGCCGGCCGAATGACTTGCACCAGCATAGGAAGGTTTCCTTGAACTCAACAAAGTTCACCACAGCGTGTTACATCCTTTCTTTTGTGGCGTATCACAGCGAGAAGCAGCACTCCTCACGGACCATTGCAAAGTGGGTGAATGTTAATCCTTCAAGGGTTCGCCAACTCATCTCACGCCTGGTCCAGGCGGACTTGCTGACATCAACCAGGGGTGGGAAAGGGGGCGTCACAATGGCCCGCGCACCGTCCACTGTTTCTTTGCTGGATGTATTCGAGGCAGTTGCGGAGCCAAACGTTGAGCTTTTCTCGATAGATAATCCGTTTTCAGACTGGAAAGACCGGTGCTATGTGCATGACGTACTGAGCGGCCTTCGGAATGAGATGGACAGGGATTTCCGAAATCGTCTTGCCTCAATCAAGGTGTCCTCCCTTTATAGTGCTGACAAGGCTCTGGACAAACAGGGTCTGGCCGATGCGATGGATCCAGCCCGTATGAAAGCCTGACTCCATGATCTTCCCGACAGTCGCTGCGTGCCTTACACAGAAGGGTCCCATTAATTTCACAATAAAAATGAGGGTTCGAAATAATGAGTAGTACACAATCTGCTTTTTCGGTTACTGATTCGTCAGCCGGTGAGGAATACAATCTGTTTCTGAATTCGGTTCGAAAAATCCTCCAGCAGGAAGTGGCGCCCTTTTATGAGGACTGGGAGGAAGCCCACCAGGTTCCCAGGGAACTTTGGAACAAACTGGGAGAGGCCGGCCTGCTTGGCGTGGACCTTCCCGAGGAATATGGCGGCTCTGATGCAGGGCCAGATATCTGCCTGATGATCGTTGAGGAAATGTCACGGCAGGGCTTCGGGGGCCTGACCGGTGGCTACAACATCCATTCAAATATTGTCATTCCCTACATTGAGCGGCTGGGCACCGACGCACAAAAGCAACACTGGCTGCCGCGGATGGCAAGTGGCGAGGTGTTGGGCGCTATTGCAATGACGGAACCGGGTGCCGGCAGTGACCTGGCGGGTATGCGCACCTCCGCCCAGAAAGTGAATGGGGGCTGGAAGATCAACGGAGCCAAGGTGTTCATTACCAATGGCATCCTGGCAGACATGGTTATCGTCTGTGCCAAGACCGATCCGGGCGCCGGAGCTCGTGGTGTGTCGCTGTTCCTGGTCGACACCACCCTGCCGGGTTTTGCCCGTGGCAAGTCGATCCGCAAGATTGGCCAGCATGCCAGCGATACCGCTGAGCTTTTCTTCGATGACCTGATCGTTCCTGACGATGCCCTGTTGGGTGAGGCGGGTAAAGGGTTTGGTTACCTGATGCAGGAATTGCCCCGCGAGCGTCTGGGCGTCGCAGCCCAGGCCCTGGGAGCCATCGAGGGTGCGCTAAAACTGACTCTGGACTACGTACAGGATCGCCGGGCATTTGGCCAGCGCATCGCGGATTTCCAGAATACCCGGTTTACCCTTGCCCAGGTGCGGGCGGACCTTGATATGGGGCGCGGGTATTACAACCAGTGCCTGCAACGCTACCTGGCGGGTGAAATGACAGCGGTGGATGCGGCTGTCATCAAGCTGCAGCTAACGGAGATGCAGTGCAGCTGTATTGATCGCTGTATGCAGCTGTTTGGCGGTTACGGTTATACCCTCGAATATCCTATCTCCCGGTTTTATGTGGATTCCCGGGTGCAGACAGTCTATGCCGGTACCTCTGAAATTATGAAGGAGGTTATTGCTCGAGATATGCTAGGACGGGCACATTAGGGGAGGCAGGTTCCGGCAGGGTGTGTTTCCCTGCCCATGAGGGCAGGGAAACAGTGCTCAGGCGCCGTGGTTGTTAACATCCACTTTAGACCAGACTTCCTTCCAGAAAAGCTCCGTCAGTTCCTCGCTGCTTTCAACGCTTTTAACGAGTGGCAGCCACCGATTGAGCGTTTCCGAGAATTCCTTGACGACCCGGGCAGCATCTTCCACTCCATATTTTTCTTCATAGGCCGAGGCAATCTGTTCGGCATCCCTGCGAGTAAACTCGGCTGTCGCCGTAATCAGGTCCTGGTCGGGCTGATGTACTTGAATCTCAGGGTCCGACTCCACAGAAGCCATGTTTTCCTCATGGCTAAGCATGTAAGACCAGCTTATATCGGCGGCAAACAGCGCAGACCCGCGCATCACGTGGGTGCGCTGCTTTTCCGTCAGGCTACTCCAGGTATCGCTATTAATATTGTTGACCGCCAAACCTGCGAACAGGCCACCGGGCACGTTTACTGTGATATCGGTTACGACTTCCATCAGGTTGATCAGGGTGAGTTCTGGAGTGGACATCATAGAGCAGTCCAGAACTCCCTGGCTCATTGCCTCGTAAACCTCGTTCTGGGGAATGGACACCGGTGAGGCATCAAGGTCCTCCGCCCAGCGCGCCCATTGGGCGCCCCCTGCACGCAGGCGCTTTCCTGCAACGTCTGCCAATGAGGTTACGGGAGTGTTGCATAGCAGGTAGTAAGGTGTGGTTGCCCCTGCACCGGTAAAGACCTGTCCCTGTTGTGCGAACTCCTGCATACATTCCGGACAATCAAGCATCAGGTACTCTGAGAGAGCGCCAGCATAGGCAAGCCCCATGCGCTTTGAGTCTATGGATTCCCCAAGCTGCACCACCATGGAAAGTTCGGCGAGCATGCTATTGAGCGGATATTGGGCAGGAAAGTAAGGAAACAGAAGTGTTCCACTGTCTGCCATGCCATCTCGGATGCCATCAGACATTTCCGCCCAGTTTAACAGTGACAAGGCATACACCTTGGCGCTGACATCGCCCCCTGAGATCTCTTCCATCGCTTCGGCGTAGGTTGTCGTTGATTCTGCCCCCATGGAACCCGGTGCATAGCCGGTGGCATGACGAAGCTGTACTGCTTGAGTGTTGGTTGAGGCTAAAGTAACACCCACAGCGAGTGCAGACAGGAGTGAGATCGTTTTGTTTTTGTTCAGTTTCATAATGAATCTCCTAGACTAGGGTTATTGTTATCGTAACCAATACCAAAGTATAGAGGGTGTCGGAAATTCGTCAATGAGTCTCTCACATAGGAAGCAATTTCCACATTTGTCTCCGTCTAACTTGTCGATTCCCTGCCTGAGCGGAGTCTGACATGCCCCTCCCCGTCAGGTAACTAATCAGTGCTGCGCTTTCTATCTGATGGAGCCGGTTAAGGGGTTTGCACTAGTGAACGGGCTGACGGAATTCCTTGCTCTGATGCCGGCACCACATGGGCCTTTAGATACTGGAGGGTGTGGGTGTCTCACGCCCTGAGTACAGGAGTCCCTTTCCCACCCTTTCAAAAGCGATTGTAGCTGGGGTAATTCGCCGCTCATGAAAGTTTGTAATTCCTCGGCGGCGACCTGAATTGAAATAATGTTCGTTCCACGATGAATTTTTATCGGTTGTTCGTACTGCCCTGGCCGGCGAGTTCCAATGCCTTCTGCATGGCGCTTTCCAGTTCCGGAAGCCGGTGAGCTGCTTCGCTGACAGCCTCGATGTCCGGCTTCTCTGCTCGGCTTGTTTCACCCAGGGCGCTCCAGGCCTCAGCGCTTCGGTGGCAGGCGTTGGCGGCGGCTGCAAAGGCCTGGTCGCCGGTTGCCTGAGCCACATCGAGGCAGAAGCTGGCTTCCAGCCTACGGAACAAACCGCCTCCTGTGCCGGCCTTTTCCACGAATACCGGGATGCTTCTGACGGCAGTGGTCAGTTCATCCGGGGGCAGGTGGTGGGGCCAGGTGATAACGTCGTCGGCGAACGCCCTGACGCCCTCCACACCAGACCCTATCACGCTGCCCTCCGGCAAGGTAGATGCATCGAACAGCAGGGCATCCTCACCGCCCAGTACACGCGCAGCCGATGCTGCCGCCTCTCGGGCGCAGGTCAGCAGGTCGGGCAACCTGGCTGGGAAACGCATCGGGTAGGTGGCGAACCGGTTGGGGCCAGGGAAGCCATGGGAGCCGTGCGCCCGCCGGAAGGCGTCCATGGGGACTTCCTGTACCTCTTCCCGGTCGTTGTCAATGATGAATACCATGTTCCTGTCGTCGTCATAGCCGATGATGACGACGTCATGGCGGGTATTGGAAAGTCTGACCCGCAAGTAGGGCAGTTCGGCGATATCGCACCAGACCATGACTGGATGGCCTTCATCTATTTCGTTTCTTATCCAACGCCAGGCCTCATCCGGGTTGTCTGTTTGCTGTCGGCGGGTTTCAATGCCCAGTCGCTGGCAGAAATCCAGCTCCATATCGGCGTTGCGGCCCACCAGGTACAGAGGCGGTGTCAGGCCGGGATAACGGGTATACATGAAGGACAGACCACCTCCCAGGCCGAATACCAGCCCCTCACCCGGTAACCCGTCACCGGGCAGGTTGTCCCACCCGAGCCCGGCCCAGTGCACCAAGTCCCTCAGGGCGCCCGAGCCACAGTGACCGCCGAGTTGATGAGGATAGGGGTCAATAATAATCCGACTCATTTCTGTGTACTCCACTGCTGTCGCCCGGTATGTTAACGGGTCCGTTTGTATTGGTGGAGCTTCACCTTAGCCGGCAAGATTTTGCCAAGCATCGTCCGAATCGACGATGCTTGGGTTCATTGTGCGCCAGGCATGGCGCGTAGCGCCTTGACGGCGCTGTTCCGGTGCAGGTG
>NZ_JAVVLT010000051.1:0-59229 GCF_036224885.1 Marinobacter sp. OP 3.4 | reverse complement strand
AAGCTCCTGATGAGAGAGATAACATGGCCAGCAAAAACAGGTGGTTATCTCTGTAATGGCTGGCCGGGTACATGGTGGTGTACATGGCGGTCGCTTCTAGGCGGCCTTGTGGGCGGCCTGCATGCGCTTCTCGCTGTACGCATAAAGGTCTGACAGCCGGAACATAACCGGGCTATTTCGGGCGTCACTGTGCTTGAATCCCTGCGGGCAATCCGGGTCATCCTTGCGCAGCCGGTCAAGTTCCGACGGGCTCACCCCCAGGATCTCAGCCGCCCTCTGGCGACGGACCTGAACATACCTTGGATCGTAGTCTTTCGTTACGTCAATCATACTGCCTCCGCTACCACTCTGTCCGAATCTCGACCGGATACACCAGTCCCAACTTGTCCAGCGCTTCACTGATGTGCCGCATTAGGTCAGCCGACCCTGGCGCCGCTTCCTCAATCAGCACGTCATAACTTCCGTCGCCTTGCTCATTGATGCAGAACCGGACCTCAACCACTCCCAGGTCGCCCCAGTTGATCGCGCCGGTCACGCCAGCCTCTTGCGCATTGTCACAGGCATCATCGGCAGCCTGGCGTATCGCGGCCAGGGTCTCCATCATCATGCTCAGGTTTGGCTCTGGCTTACTCATCCCCCATCCTCCCCACGAATCCCCGCGTCCTCGGCCTCGAACATGTCTGTCGTATTCGGGCACTTCGGTTTCGGCGGCTCGTCGTTTCTGTCATGGAAAGCTGTGCACCGCGGCGCCTGGCCGGGCTCTCGCTGCCATTCGTCCGGGTATTCCGAATCATCAAGGTCAAATACCAGTGTGCGCATGAGGATGTCGCAGCTTTCACCTTCGCTCGTTACCATGTCGTAGTTGTCATGGATGCAGTTGGCGCACCAGCGCTCGCAGAAGTCAGCGCCCTCTGACCCGTTGCTTGGACGGTATTTCATGGTTTGCCTCCCTCACTCCCCGCATAGTCACGAATCCCGAAACAATCCGCTGAGATGTTGTTGGTGACCACTTCAGGCTTTTCCATTACGACCTCCCATCATTGCCATCAGTCGCTGACTCAGTAGGTTCAACTGGCTCCGGCTGGCATTCTTTACGCAGTGGCATCCGCCGTTCGTGCCCATACCTGACCTGGGTCCGGTAACAATGCAGGCGCGGTCAGTGCAGCCAGCCCAGCCTTGGAACAGTCGCTCCCGGATATGGTCAGATCTGATGTACTTCACAGCCTCAGCCGGATCACAGGCATACGAAGGCGCAGGGTCGTCACACCAGACCATGCAGGGCGCACCGTCTACGTCCTCGCCCGGAATTAGGTAGATAGTTTCGGGTGTGTCGGTCATTGGTCGCCTCCGGAGTCTGTGGGGTGGGCGGCTTTGGCCTGTTCGATGGCCTCAAGAACCGCGCCTTCTATCAGCTCAATGTAGTGAGCCCGGTTCCTGACTCGTTGCTGCACGTTGATCCGGTATATCTTCTCGGCAGCTTTGCGGGCTATCTGCTTTGTGTCAGGCATCCTCCGCCCCTCCCTCAGATTGGCGCTCAAGTTCGGCGGCTTGTTGGCGTAACGCATCAACTGCACCTTCCATGTCTTCCTGATAAAGCGCTTTGCAGTCCTCGAGTGCAGACTCTCGGCAGTAATTGTGCCATACCCAGTCCACCGCCTCGGCCTGCTTGCGGAGGAGCCACGCCGATTCGTGCTCATCTGGATCGTCGCCCAAGAGTGCACAGCACCGTTTGGATAAAGGTACAAGCGCATCCTGCACGCCATCCGGAACCCAATCTGGATCAAGTGATCTTTGGCAGGCTATGGCCGTGTCGGCTACAAAGTCCTCCAACTCCGCCACCCTGGCCCGCAACGCCTCGTTCTCGGCTTGGAGTCGGTCCAGCCTGATTGCAGCTTCACCGATGATCAGGTCCGCGTCGCGGTCACATTCGGCAGGTATGTGCATTGTGAATTCTCGGCACAAAGATTCTCGCCCCCTTGTCACCGCATCGGATAGCTCATTTAGTCGACCGATTATAGTTTCTAGCGGTACGTCTCGGCTGCTCTTGTAATTAGTGGTCATGGCCGCGATCCTCCCTTGCCGTCCAAGATAATCCTGCTGTTGTTGTGAAAGGTGCGAACGATCAGAGCCACAACGACGCCGATCAGTGCACCTGCTGTGAATAAACACATTACGCACCTCCCTTCGACTTGGGCGGCTGGGGGCGGGTTAGCACCAACCTCTCGATATCAGAGATAATTACGTCCATTTCTGATCGGTTGAGCGATGTCCTCCAGTCATAGCGCCACAACAGTGCGCGCAGTCCAGCAACTTTGTTGTGGATCTCAGTCGGCAACCGCTCATCACACCTGACCCACTCCCCGCCCTGTTCGCCGTTGTGGGGGTGGGTGGCGGTAGCTCGAAGGTTGCATATAACCTCGTCACGCCAAGCAACAGCGCCGTCGGCAATTTGTAATCTGTCGTTCTTGCTCAGAAGTGGGTTCTTCCATGCCTCAGAATCCAGAGTTGCGCTTTCTGTCCAGTCTGGTTCCCCACCACCCTGCACAGCCGGGGCGGCGGTGAGCATGGCGTCATAAACAGCCTTCCGCGCTTCATGACCATTCCCGTACTGCATGGGGTTTACCACCTCGAAGGCATCGAATGCTGCTTGCGTCATTTCTTTGGTAGGCTCGACAGGCACCAGCCTCCACCCCTCCGGCACCACCCCGGCTCTGGGCTGTTCGGGCTCGCACGGCACTTCACCGCTGTATGTCTCGCAGGCTTCTTTGTCGTCGTCGTGGAAGCGGCATGGCTCGGCACTGGAAGACTGCCCCTCAAACCCATCCAGCCACATAACCCGGCCAGCTTCGGACACCGCTGCCCACGCCCCGGCTTCGTTCTTCGCCAGCACGCCGTGGACGGTTGCGCCCATCTGTTCCAGCTTTTTTTCTGCGATGTTTGTCAGCTCGATATTCATGCCGCCTTCTCCATATCCTGTTGCTCTGCTGCCCGCAGTTCCCGGGCGCGGATGCTGATGGTTGATTGTGAGGTGCCGTGGCGCTCGGCGATGGCCGGGTAGGTGAACTGCCGGCGCTTGGCCTTGGTGGCCTTGTACTCGTTGCGGGCCTGGATGACTGCCTCGCGCAGCTCTGGGTCTTCGCCGGCCATGACGTTGCATCCCTCGACGGGCTCACCGGCGCGCCTGGCCTGCCAGGGGGTAACGCCAAACTGGCGAACGATGTACTCTGGCCCGATGCTCCGGGCCAGTTCTTCCAGGTGCCAGCCCATACGGATTTCCCGGTCAATTGCTTCCCAGTCGAGGGGTGAGGCCTGTACGGCGGGCAGCGGCTCGCTGAACAAAATCCGGAGCCGGTATCGATTGATGGTGTGAACTGACACCCCGTAGTGCTTTTTCATGTCGCACAGGCGGAAGCGGCCCAGGGCCCGCAGGATGGCCTTGTCCATGATCCTGGCCACCTGCCGGTTGTCGTCGTCCCGGGCCTTGCGCAGGAGGTTTCGCAGGTCCTGCTTGGTGGCCAAGGCGGCGACCAGGCCTTGCCGTTGGTCGGCTGTCATGTAGGTGGTCATGCGGCTTCCCTCTGCTCTTGCTGGAAATCCTCATCCACTTGGCGCCACAGTTGCTGACGCTCCGGCGTGATGATCTCCAGTTCGTTGATTTCGGAATAGGGCCAGCGCGGGTTATGGTCTGCCGGGTTGCGGCCCAGGTATGTCTCGGCCATCCAGCCCAGGTCATACACATGGCGGCGCTGGACCTCTGCCAGAACTTCGTCGCGGGCGTTCTTGTACAGGTCGTACTGCTCCAGATCCTGCAGTGCGATGTCCCGGGCGATGATGGTGTTTTCCTCCACCCACCAGTCGCCTTCACCGGTCCAGCAGACAGCCCGGATGCAGACGGCCCAGTTCTGGGGGTATCGCAGCACGGCGCCGACGATCTCCGGCCCCAGGTCTTTCCAGAAAGCGCCCATGTGCTTTCGTGCATAGGCGTTCTGATCGGCCCCGGGGTGATCCCGGTCGGCCTCGAAGGTGAGCACCCGGGTGCGGTGGCCAAAGAACGTTTGAGCCCTGCGGGTGGCGTCGTGCCGCTTGCGGTTGTGCTTACTCTTGGGCATGGTCAGTACCTCGGAGCATTCAGAATGGCCTGAATGATCTGGTCAACATGGCCATACATGTGGGCGCTCATCTGGCTGGCGATCATGGACGACGCGGTGAGCGTCAGATTCTGCTCGCTCATGTACTGCTTGATGGCGGCCTCGATGTCGCCGGTCCGGGCGTCAATGAACCGCTGAATCTCGTCACGGATGATCGGCTCGGCCAGCTTGGCGACTTCCTCAACGAACCATGACGGTTTGATTTCGTCTGAACCAAACGACTTCGGTATCCGCCGCTCCTTGAAAAACTGTTCATCCACAGCCCGCTCGGTCAGCCTGGCCAGCACTTCCTCGGGGAGCATGGCGCCGATGTCGGCCTTTAGCTTTTCCTTCACCCGGTCCTGGAACTCGGTCATCGGGTCTTTGTTGGTGGTCAGTTCGTTACTCATGCCGATTTCCCCTGCTTCAGTGACCGCTCATCCTCGTCCGCCTGATCTTTCTCAAAGGCTTCCCGGATGGCCTTGGGGTCGTTGGTCACGTTGGTCACGTCCAGGGCTTCAAACTCCCTGCGGAATTCTTCGGGGTTGTTGAGGTTCATGCTGTAGCCCTCCACGGCTGAGCCAGCCACCTCGCCTGCGGGTTGTTGGGAACCTCCACCGGCTCCTGGCGAAGGTCTGCGATATCGATCCGCTCATAGCCGCGCATGCCGTTCTCGGGGTCCGCCTGCATCTTCTTGAAGCACTGCTTCATTTCCCACTCCAGCCCCTGGCGGCGGACGGCCTCGCGGACGTCGTGGTGGTCGTGCCGGATTTCCTTGCTGGCGTCACGGAAGGTCTTGCCGGCCCGGCCTGCGCATTTCAGGGTGGATATTTCCCAGTCGGTTAGTGTGATCATGCGGCCCTCCTGAATTCGTAGCTGGCCAGCCAGGCCATAGCCTGATCGAAGCTGACGCCGTAGTGGTTGGCGACTACCTGCACGATTTCCTGTGGTGCCGGCATCGTCGGGTGGTCGTCTTCGGCGGCAACTTTCGGTGCGGGCCGCTCCGCAGGGTCAGGCTCCCGGTAGCTGATCTCCGGGCCGTCGGTCAGCGGGTTGGCTGGCTGCTTCTTGCTGGCCGCCTCACGCTGCGCGGCAGCTTCCGTTTCCCGCTTCGCCTTCGCGTCCTGCTCTGCCTGGTAGTCGGCAATCCGCATCTTCACCACGGCGGCAAAGTCATCCGCCGGCTTCATGCAGATCTGGCCAAAGTCTTGGAACAGGAACCGGTGCTCGCCGGCATGCTCATTCAGTTGGGCGATGTTGCCCCGGATCAGCTCGGCGGTTTCGTTGGCTTCGATCTTGGCGGCCGCCAGGGTGTCGTCACAGGCGCCCTGCAGGCTGGAAATGGTGCGCTTGCCTTTCATGGCGCCGGCAAAGTCGGCGTTGCTGCAATGCAGGGTCACCGGCAGGCCGTCCGCCTCCTTCTCCAGCGCCTTCTCCAGGTCGCCCATGTGCTTGTGCCAGGCTTCCCGGGCAGCGTTCAGGATCTCCAGCTTGCGCTGCTCCTTCTGCTCCTTCACCGCCTTGTCCAGCTTCAGGCGGATCTGCCGGGTTTCTTCCTTGATCCGGTCGATGGTCTTCACCACCTCGTCCACGGTCTGCATCTGGCCCAGTACGTTTTCCTTGGCGCCGTCGAGGCGGGATTCCACGTCCTTGCAGAACTTGACGGTCTTCTCGGCGTCGGCAAAGTCGTCATCAGTCTTCAGATCGGTATTGATCTTCGCCAGAGTGGCCCGGGCGCTTGCCTCAAACTCTTTCAGGTTGGAGGCGGTAACCATGCCTTGCACCTGAACAGACAGGGCAGGGAGGGCGTCAGGGGCCTTGCCGTCGGGCTTGGGGGCCTCTGCTTCCGGGGCCTGGTATTCGCTCAGGTCCTTGGCGAACTGCTGCCAACCGGCTTCCAGCGCCTTGAACCGGGACTCGTCGCGCTCGATCCAGAGGTACTTCAGATTGTCTTCGGTGCCGTCAGACCCAACGAAGATAATTCTGTCAGCACCGGACAGGGCGAACTGCTGGTCAAGCTGAATCATGTAATGATCTTCCAGCTTGCCGGCGTCGATCTGAGCAGCGAGGTCGGTGGACAACCACTTATGTTCAAAACCGATTTCGCCCATCATGTTGAGCCCATCCATAGAGGCCATGAACCCGCCTTCCTCGTCATCCAGCACAACTGGATACAGGTCGTCCCCTATGATCTTCTCGACAATCGGGCGGGCCGCTGCTTCGGCACGATGTCCGTCATCGAATATGCGTTGCTGGTGCGGCGTAACCTCCGGGGCAATGCCGGTTGCCTTCTGCTTCAGCAGGTCGCTCCGGCTCTGATACTTGGACTTGCCAGCCATGGCCGGGGCTTCACTTGCGGTGAACCTCTTGGCTCTCAGGGCGTCCCATTCCGGGGAGCCTTGGCCTAGGTTAACGATCTTGCCTTGTTGGAGTTTCATGCCTCGGCTCCTTCTTCCAGTGCCAGGATCTGGTCACGCTGTTCAGGGGTCAGGACGGCCTTGCTTTCGAGCATGGCCACAATGTCGTTGGCGGACTTCTTGCCGGATTCGACAATCTGTTGCCATTTGGGGAAGTTCTGCTCAAACGAATCCGCTGGATAATGCTCAAGGGCTGGCCGTGCCGCGTCCTTCGGCGCCTCATACCGCTGTGCCGGCCCCATGTCTTGCTCAGGGATATCCCGCGCTTCCTCGACGGTAATCAGGCCGCCCAGGGCGTCAGCGAACTTGTCACGCAGGGCGTAGCCCCGGGCCCGCCACATCAGCATCCGCTTCGGGTACTGCGTCCACGGCCCGGACTTGCCCCAGAGCCCCGCTTTCTGGGCGTCGGCCTGGCTGAATGTCACGGTATGCTTGGCGGCATCGCCCTTACGCCAAACCGTGCAGGTTGCGGTCATGGTGGCCTCGTCACAGAATTCCTCATGCCCGCCGAATTTCGGGTGGTTCTGGACCAGGGCCAGCAGGGCGTCACCGTAAATGGCCGGCTTGCCGTTGATGACCGCCACATTGGCCAGGGACTGGATCGGGTTGAGCCCCAATTCAGAGCCCATCATCATGGCCACCAGTGCGTCCTGCGGCTTGCCCTGGTAGTTCTTGGGCACCATCTGGCTGCCGGCCAGCATTTCGGCCATACGGAAGGCTTCGTCCATGCTGTTCGGCTGCAGGGCAAAGCCCATGCCTGTTGTTTTTGCAATTGCGTTACTCATTACGCTGCTTCCTCACCTGAAATGTGTTCGTGGAATTGCTCGTCAACGGGGACGCCTTCATCGTCGTATCGATCGTCCCGGCAGTTAGCGTCGAAGTGCTCCCGCTGATCGCCCACCAACTGCATGGCACAGCTCAGCAGGCAGTGGCCAAGGCTCTTGCCTCCGTCCTGGTAGTTGCCCTTGCTGATGGCGAACAGGGCGTGGGGCAGGTACTCCTGATCCCGGCGCACAGCGCCCCCTACGTCCTCGAAGGTCAGGATCACCTTGCCGTCGAGCCCCCGTAGCTCACCCTCGTTGAGCAGCTTGCGGGCCAGGGCGCACTGCTGGGTAAACCAGTCGGGCTTCGGTACAGGGCGCTTGAGCCAGCCCCTGGCATAGCCAACGGCATCCAGCAGGCGCTTCTCGGTCTGGTATTGCCGGTTGCTCTCGATGTACTCCATGGATTCCCGGCGGTTCTGCCATTCGTCTTTGGTCATGCTCATGCCGCACACTCCCGCCCTTCGGGCAAAAGGTCCATCAGCTCATCCATCCGGTCCCGGATAATCAGCAGGTTGGATATCGACACATCTTTCGAGTCCTCCCTGAGCCACACCCGGAAGCTCCACTCTTTGGCCTTCAAGATGTCAGAGATCGTAGACTTCCAGTCCATGTCGGCCGGGTACACGTCAACGCTGAACACCATCGTGTTGCCGCTGAAGTCCGTCATCACCTGCTTAACGCCGGCCTGGCTGATGGCAATGGCCAGGGTCTGGATCTCGGCCATCAGGTTGGTTGTGGATTTGCGGTTGCTGCTCATGCTGCCTTCTCCTGTTCATAGAACCGCTTGGCGGCTTCCCGGGCGTAACGCTCCAGGCGCTCGGCTTCACGGTCCTGGCAGTTCTGGGCCATGCGAAGCAGCTTGCGGCGCTGGGCGGTCGGGATGTTGTAGAAGTCCTGATCCCACTCTGGACGCGCAGAAAAAGCGGGGGCCCGATACTGGCGCCCCCGAAAGGCCGCGATGCCGTCCTTGGCTGGCTTGCGTGTCTGGAGTCTTGCTTGCTGGATGTGGAACTGTTTTTCGAGCGGGTTCATGCGATCACCCCCGAGATTTCCTGACGGTTAATGCGGACCATCTGCGCTGTCTTGGGCCGTCCCTGAATGGGCGCTCGCGTGTTTACCCGTGCGACCGGGAACATGGCCAGCAGGCACAGTGCGAAAACGAGCATCATTGCTGCGTGGCGAGCCACCAGAATGCCGTGCATCCACGCTTGCGATAGCAGGTCGGCCCGGTTGCGGGCGCAAAGCTGGTCTTTCAGCGCGTCCAGGTGGTTGACGACAGTTTCCGGGCTGATGCCCAGCTTGTCGGCAATCTCCTGCGTGGTGTCTCCGTCAGCGGCCAGGCGCAGAACGGCGGCCCGGCGTTCGGTCAGGTGACTGGTGTCTCCCAGTTCTACCTGAAGGTGTTGGTAGTAGTGCTTGCGGCGTCCCATAACTGTGTCCTTCTTGTTAAATGGCGTAAACCATGATTAACAGTGTAAGCACAGATTTGATGGTGTCAACCATAATTTACATCGGAAGGATAAAAAAATGTGACCCGGTTCAGGTCACACTTTCAAGTTTGCGGTGTGGCGTGAGGGATCACCTCAGCACAGACCACCAGAACACGCGCCCAATCATGCGTATGTCCTGCTCCACTTCTTCTGGTCCGTAGTCCTCGGGCGGATACTCACTAAGGTTCTCGGAGATCACCCTGAGTCCGCCGCCAGGCTTTCGTTGCAGATACTTCACTCTCAACATACCGTCATGGTCGAAAGCATAAATTTCGCCGTCTCGTATCTCCTTATCTCCAGTGTCTACACCGACCGTTGTCCCGTCAGGAATCAGTCGCTCCATACTATTGCCCTTAACCGTGGCGCAGGCGGCGTTCGCGGGATCGACGCCAGCCCTGGCCAGGGTGGAACGGGCAAACCTCAGCTTGGCTCCGTGGTTCTCAATCACTTCAGTCCTTCCACCTCCGGCGGCTATTTCAACCTCCCGGAACAACGGTACCTCAACCTCATCAGGGCCTAGCGCAGTATCGCTGTCCCAGGCGTCCATATGACCCAGGAACTCCAGCTCATGGTTTTTTTGTTCGCTGGAACCAGCATCCTTACTATTCCTTAATCCGGGTAGGTAGGCAACTGTTGTTGAGGCGGTTTTACGTTTCTTCTCACCTTCGCCTGTAGCCAGCCACTTTGCGGAGAAACCGGTAATCTTCGACAACTCAAATAGATGGTCATGCTTCAAGTTGTTAACAGCGCCTGTTTCCCAGGCTGTCACGCTGGCCCGGGACACGCCCAGGCGCCGCGCTAATTCACTTTTGTTCAGGCCAACACTCTCCCTAGCCTCAGTGATTCGCTCACTCATATCCATAGCAATTCGCTCACAGCAGTAAGGGTTATACGGTAAACCCCATAAGGTTAACTGTGCTTGACACAAACATACTTGCCACCATGTTAATCATGACTTACACTGGTGCCGATCATGGTTTACAACAGACACAGAGAACCGTCATGACCAAGACAGAGGCCATCGAGCATTTTGGAAGCGCGGCTAACGTCGCCCGCGCCCTGCAACTCAGTCGGGCGGCCATTTCCAGCTGGCCCGAAGAAATCCCACTTCTTCGCCAGATGCAACTGGAGAAACTGACCGATGGCCGGCTCAAGGCGGATAACCCACTGGAGGCCGACGCTGCATGATTGCCATTTTCCCCATTACTGGTGATGCACATAACCGGGTTTTTGGGGACTGTTTGAATTCACAGGGTTTTGTCAGTAGCGCTATCCGGGAGCGCGATCAGAGGCCCGGACAGGGTTCAGCGATCCATTGCCCTGCATAAACCGCCAGGCCTGGGAATCTGGCGGGTAAAAGTCGCAGCACATGACCGAATGAGTCTCCTTTGCCGCAGAACATCGCGGTTGCAGTACCCAGGGTGAGTGTGCCGAGTGGCTCCCGTAAGGGGCCAAACCACAAGCAGATAGAGGGCGGAACAATGAATCAAGCATGCGGAGTACAGAGCGACCAAGCAGTGGGCCAGCAAAGAGAGATTCAAAATTTCATTGGCAGAATGCGCGACAAGCTGGACGAGCTGCATCACGCCAGGAATCGACTGAACAGCCTGGGCGACCGGGTGGCGGGGCCGGAGCCGCAGGCTGACAGCCAGGAAGAGAACAAAGAGCTTGGCCCGAATTGCCTGATGGACGACCTCAACGCCATCCATCGCAAGGTGGCCTTTGAGCTGGACGAGATTCACGGCGAGCTGAACCGGATCGAGAAGTACATCTGATGTGCCGAGTGGCTGGCGTTACCAGCCGGTATCTGGAAGGGCTCTGCTGGCAAAAAGCCCGAGACCGCACCCTCTACCCAATGAGGTAGACAGGCATCGAACTAGGAGCGGCAAGGCAGAGCCTTTCACAGATGCTTCGGACTGGGGAATCCCGGTCGCTGTAATGGGCTGGGCAATCCCGGCCGGCATCAGGCGCCAGCCCCGGGCTGATAAACCGGCAAGCTGGCGCCACCCCCTGTAGGGGATAAGCGGTAACCCGAAAAGCACAAGGGAATAACGGTGATTGAGCCGTGCCCGCGAAGTAGGGGAGAAGACACCGGCGGTCATGGGAGTGTCCTCAAGAACTACCCCGCCGCTCCCACGGTGATAAGTGGGTAGGAGGCCGGTAAACCTTTCGGGGTCCGGCCGGT
Organism: Marinobacter sp. OP 3.4; assembly: GCF_036224885.1. Classification (NCBI taxonomy): domain Bacteria; kingdom Pseudomonadati; phylum Pseudomonadota; class Gammaproteobacteria; order Pseudomonadales; family Marinobacteraceae; genus Marinobacter; species Marinobacter sp. OP 3.4. The sequence continues at coordinate 48,186 of NZ_JAVVLT010000051.1, read as the reverse complement.
TGCCGGTGAAGCAGTGCAGGAAAGCATCCGGATCTGAGGGCCTGCACCCCGCTGACGATCCAGCACCCGTGCGGCGGGTGGCCCTGGGAATATCCGCGTTATCTGAATACCAGGGCGCCAATTCAAACACAGGAGGCCGTCATGGCTGGAATCATTCGATTTGGATCACCCGATTACTTCCTGGAGCTGGACAACCAGGTGAATGCCGTACTGGCCCCTCAGTTGGCCGCCGGGATCATGAAGCAGGAGCAGGCCAACGAACTGCGAGTGGCAGCCCAGCGCAAAGCCCGGAAGCAGGTTGATCGCTTCTACGGCTTCCAGAACAAGTATGACGGTAACGGACGGCTCAAGGCCGCATAAGGGGAAGACATGACCACTGAACGCGAAATGCCCAAGTACCGCAGCCACAAAGAAGTGTGGGCCCTGAAGATCAAGGAAGTGCTGTGCGACAGGGAAAAAACCGAGGGAACCATCATTCCCGAGGATGAGGGCTACGGCCCGGTGCCGGTAACAGGTGAATACCTGCAAAAGCACAACCCGCAAGCCGGCGGGTATTACGTCGTGTATCCGGACGGGTACAAGTCCTGGTCACCGGCGGAAGCGTTTGAGTCCGGTTACAGCCGGATTTGAGGCAAAGAAAAAGCCCGGATCGCAGGCTGGCAGGCCTACCGGGCTTTTACTCAAAGAGTAGAGGTAAATATCGCATGAACACTTCTGAATTGCAAAGGAAAGCCACGATTCTCTGGCTCTCCCTCAAGATCACCGCACTAAGGCTGGCTATGTCCTGGGAAACCGGCGTTACAGATCAATGGAAGCGCATGGCAAGAGCCCAGGGTGCCTGCATTCTCCAGCGCCAGGCCCTGATGACCCCTGACGAGATTCGGCGCATTGAGCGTCGGAGGGGGCTGCTGTGAGTCAGAGCAAACGTAAAGCCATTCCTCAAAAGATGCGCTTCGAGGTATTCAAGCGGGATTCCTTCAAGTGCCAATACTGCGGGCAATCGTCGCCAGACGTGATCCTCCATGTCGATCACATCAAGCCTGTATCGAAAGGTGGCGACAACTCCATAGTCAACCTGATCACCGCTTGTCAGGGGTGCAACTCTGGAAAGTCCAACATCGAGCTGGACGACAGTTCCGCGCTGGCAAAGCAGAAGGCCCAGATGGATGAGCTCAACGAGCGGCGCGAGCAGCTGCAGATGATGATGGACTGGCGGGCCGGTCTGAAGGATATGGACAACGACGCTGTCGAGACGCTTGTGGATGAGATCGAGAGCGTAATGGTAACCCGCGAGGTAAACGAACAAGGCGAGCGCTCAATCCGCACATGGTTCAAGAAGTACGGCTACACGCTCGTCAGTGAGTGCATCGAGATATCAGCAGGCCAGTATCTCAAGTTCGATGACGAGGGCCGCTGTGAGGACCGGGCGGCGCAGAAGTTTTTCAGCATGATCCCCCGCATTGCAGCGAACAAGCTAAGACACGGCGACGACCCCGATATGTCACGCCTCTACTACGCAAGAGGAATACTCAGGAACCGGCTGAGCTACTGCAACGAGAGCATGGCCATTGATTTGCTGGTAGCGGCCAATGATGTTCTGGATGACCCCGAAGAGCTCATCGAGATTGCCAAGGTGGTTAAAAACTGGACTGCCTTCCGTCAGCAGATGGCTGAAATCATGGAAGGGGGTGCGTAATGGCCAGGGCTCGCAATATCAAACCCGGATTTTTCACCAACGACGATCTAGGTGAACTGTCGCCGCTGGCCCGTCTCGGATTCATCGGGCTGTGGGGTCAGGCTGACTTCAACGGCAACATGAAGTACAAGCCAAAGCGCCTGAAGGTCGAAGTTCTTCCATACGACAACGTGGACTTTGCTGAGTTGGTAGGCGAACTACAGCAGGCAGGATTTGTGGAAATCTACCAGGTGGACGGTGAAGACTACCTGCACGTCGTCAACTTCCGGAAGCACCAGAGACCCCATAAAAACGAGGTCTTGCGGGGTACAGACATACCTCAACCGGTTACCGGTGACGACCCGAACGGCACCGACCCAGAACGGAACGGTATCGAAACGGAACAGGAACGTGATGAGAACGTTTCTAATCCGCCGGATACCGGATACCTGATACCTGATTCCGGATACCAGATTCCTGAATCAAAGACTCCGTCATCTGGCGATGACTCGGCCCCGTCCAGTGAATCGAAGCCACAACCGAAAGACCCAGTGGAATACCAGGCGATTGTGGACATGTACAACGAGCTGCTTGGAGACTTCCTGCCCGAGGTGGTGAAACTGAACACCAAGCGCAAGAGCCTGATGCGCGCTCGCTGGAAGGAAGTGTTTGGCAAGAACAGCCGTGGCAGCGATCTGGACTTCTGGCGCAGATATTTCCTGCACGTCCGCCGCTCCAAGCCGCTTACCGGCACCAAAGACGGGTTCAACTGGCGCCCAGGCTTCGACTGGCTGCTGAATGAATCGAACATGACCCGCGTCATCGAAGGTGAGTTTCACCAGGGCGACGACCAGCGCAACGATCATCTGCGGGAGGCGTCATGAGCGACCAATTCGATTTCGTAGAAGCCTCTGTTCTGGAACTGACCCTGCGCGGCCCGTACACCGCAGAAATCTTTTCCACGCTCAAAGCCGACGACTTCAGCACCGAGATCCGGGAGCCCATGCAGGCCGCTTACGCGCTGTTCAGCGAAGGCAAGCCGGTAGACGTGATCACTGTTGCGGAGCGTCTGGAAGCAACCGGGCACTCACACCCCATGGCCTTCGTTGCAGAAGTTCTGGAATACGTTGGCAAGGCGTCCATCAGCAGCCTGGGCTACTACGCCAAGGTCATCACCAGTCGGTCCCTGTACCGCAAGATTGGCCAGACCATCATAAGCGCCCGTCAGTGGCTGGAGGACGAGAGCCCCGAAACCGCCTACGAGCGCATCCTGACAGACCTGAGCGACATTGGCCGCAAGGATGACGACCAGCTCTGGGACATGAAGACTGCTTCCAAGGCGTTCATCGAGGAAATGCAGGATCGCAACGATGCCGGTGGTGAGCTGATCGGCCTGTCCACCGGGTTCAAGCACCTGGACAACCGCATGAACGGCATGCGCCCGGGTGACATGATCGTGATCGCCGGTCGGCCAGGCATGGGCAAGTCTACCCTTGCATTCAACATGGTTGAGCACAACGCCGTGGTGAAGCAGATCCCGACACTGGTGTTCAGCCTTGAGATGAGCGCGCCACAAATCATCGAGAAGATGAGTGCCTCACTGGGCCAGATTAATCTTGGCTCCTTGCGCAAGGGCACACTCACTGAGGACGAATGGACCGCGTTCAGCGCCGCCTCGCAGCGCACCCAGAACGGCAACCTACGCATTGACGACCGTGGTGGCCTGAGCATTGCCCAGATCCGGGCTCGTTGCTTTGAGGTTCAACGCCGGTACGGCCTGCAACTGGTGGTCATCGACTACATCGGCCTGATGAGCGAGCGCGGCAACAACCGCAACGAGGAACTGACCAAGATCAGCCAGGGCATCAAGCGCCTGGCCAAGGACCTGCAGTGCCCGGTCATTGCCCTGTCCCAGCTCAACCGCGGCGTTGAATCCCGCCCGGACAAGCGCCCCCACATGAGTGACCTTCGCGAATCCGGCGCCATTGAGCAGGACGCGGACGTGATCATCTTCCCCTACCGCGAAGGCTACTACGACCGGGACAACGACAACCCGGACCCGCTGACAGAAATCATCTTCGGCAAGATCCGCATGGGTGAGCCCGGCAGTGAAGGGCTTGAGTGGCAGGGCAAGTATTCCCGCTTCGTCGCCATGCAGGGCCGGCCGGACTTTGAGCTGATGCGCAAGCAGAAGGAAGAAGCTGAGCGCCAGGCACGCGATCAGGACCAGAAGAACCGCAAGGGACGGGGGGGGATGCCGCTATGAATCACCACGTCGGCAAAACAACCCTGATCAATCACCTGATCAGCATTGGGGAATGGGAGGACGGGGTATGAGTGCGAATCAGTGCTGCGGGTGTATTCGTGGCCTGCCGGTATCCCCTGGCGGCTTTCACCGCACCGAGACCGAGCTATTCATGTGCACCGCCTCCCGCTACCGCCTGGAGCTTGAGCCCAAGTCTGTGGATACGTGGCACAAGCCGGTGAAGAAGAACTCTGATTGGGTGCCTTTTAAGGTTGGGGGTGGGAAATGAGCACCTGCAACGTCATCAGCATCAGCGGCGGCAAGGACAGCACGGCCATGCTTACGCTAGCTATCGAGCGAAATACGGAAAATTTGGTAGTCGTGTTCGCGGACACCGGTCACGAGCACCCGGAAACCTATGAGTACGTTCAATACCTGGACGGATACCTGCGGGGCCAGACCGGCCAGCATATCCATATCGTTCGAGCCGACTTTGCGGATCGGGTAAACGCCAAGCGCCAGCGCATGATTGAAAACCTGATTTGCCTGGACGATTGCGGTCGCCGGGATCGGCACTGCACGGGTTACACCCAGCGGTCCCTAGAGAACATGATTGACCTGCTACACCCCACCGGGGTTCCGTTCCTAGACCTGTGCCTCTGGAAAGGAAGGTTCCCGTCAACGACCAGCCGCTTCTGCAGCACCGAGCTCAAGCATGAGCCCTTGAATAGATTCATGGATCCGCTGCTTAAGCAATTCGACACTGTGATCAGCTGGCAAGGGGTTCGCGCTGACGAATCCAGAGAGCGGCAGAACCTGCCGATGTACGACGTTGAACTCGGTAGCTGGGATCCCGAGCCGAAAGGCTGGCTTATTTATCGCCCCATCATCGAGTGGAACGCTGAGCAGGTGTTCGACCAACACCGAAAGGCCGGCGTGAAATGGAACCCGCTCTATGAGAAAGGAATGAGTCGAGTGGGGTGTATGCCATGTATTCACGCACGCAAGGATGAGTTGTCGGCCATTAAGACGGCCTATCCAGAGCAGTTTGAGCGAGTGGCCCAATGGGAGCGGCTGGTATCGAAGGCCAGCAAGAGGCAGATGGCCACGTTCTTCAGCGCGGACACGGTGCCAGGTAATTCCCGCGTGAATTCCGAGATCAACCTGGACAGTCATGGCATTCACCAGATTGCCGAATGGGCCGGAACCAGCCGAGGCGGCCGCCAGTACGATCTGATTAAAGCCATCGACGTGACCGACGAGAAACCCAAGTGCACATCCGTGTACGGACTCTGTGAGTGAGGAACCCGCAATGATCGAGATCATCATCCTGGCCTGCGTGGCCTTCGTCCAGAACATGGCCTTCACCTGGGTCAGCCGTAGTCGTAACTCCGGTGATCCTACCTATCACCGCAAGGCCGCGTACTGCTCCAACGGCATCTGGTTCCTGACAAACATCCTGATCTGGAAGCAGGTGTGGACTGCGATTGAAACCGGGTCGTGGCTGCACCTGGTTGCCGCCGGCGCTGCTTACTGCATCGCCACCAGTGAAGGGTCCGTGTTCATGATGAAGCGGCTGCTGAAATCCGAGAAGGGCAAGCAGCGGGTAGGTGCGCGGTGAGCCAGCCAGGAATGGAGCGTTGGTACGCGTGGAGGCCGGTCATGACTGACAAGGGTTTGCGTTGGCTCGAAACGGTTGGCGTCCAAAAGATCACCGAGGAGCGAGAGCTCTACCCGTGGTACCCCGGTGACCGCGAGCCCCCAACTTTTCAGGCAACGGTGGAGCGATATGTTTGTCTCCGGGAGCCGCGCCAATGACTACGCACCAACTACGCACACTACGCAGTGCGCAAAACCCATGCGAAGCGGGGCCATGCGGGGTTCTGCGGGAGTTTGAGATTGAGTATCACGAGTTTGGAGTGCGCAGAGTGCGCATGAGTGCGAAGTCTGCGAACCAGCTGTGGGATGAATTGGCGGGAAGTCACCCAGAGTGGTTTCCGGTGGCGATTGTGGAGGTGAAGCCGTGAGAAGCATCAACGAACAGAAGCAGCTTGAGCAGCGAATTCTGTCGTTTCTGGACGGCTGCGACCCGATGCCCTGCGGGGTGATTGCCACGGCGCTTTGTGAGAGCGCGTTCGAGGTCCGGGCCGGACTGCATGCGCTGGTGGACGCCGGAGAGCTGCACAAGTTCAGCAAACCCAACGGGACTGAGATGTTTGTGGTTCAGTCGGGCGGGCCTGGGGAGGCTGCGTGATGCCTATTTGCCACGGACACCGACTCACACATTACAGCTTCGATGATAGCTGCCCTCATTGCCGGGCAGGCAGGGAGCGCCGCATTCAGGAATTGCTTGAACAGGAGAGCGCCATGAAAACCCCGACGCAGGAGCAGCTGAATAGTGTGGAGTGGTGGGATGAGAACGCAGGATCAGCGTCCCATTACTGCCCGACAAATAAGCAGTTCTACGATGCGCGCTTGCACCCTTGCTGCGTCTCCCGCCCCAAGCCCCAGCCCACTGACGCCAAGCCAGAGAGCCAGGATTTGCCGGAAGACGGCGCCCTTGTCGTTGTCACCGATGACGAGTGCAACCGGGGCACCTATTTCCTGTGCGAGTTTCAGTCTGACGGCCCGCGCTTTCAGGAATACCCCAAAGGGGGATGCTTTTACCCTGATGAAGTGTCTGGCTGGACGGATACCGGTATTCGCCTGAAAGATCAGGCCCAACCAGAGAGCCAGGAGTGGGTGGATGGGCTGCCGCCGGTTGGTGTGGAAGTAGAACTCCGGGAACCGCTCAGCCCTTGCGCCTACAGATACTTCACTGGCCGAGTGGTTGGCTACGACGAAGAAATGAGTATCAAGTCGGCGGTCTGCAGGGTGGGCGACGAGTATCACGCCTACAAACCCTCGCAACTGCGCCCCCTCAAGACCGACGCAGAGCGCGGAAGGGAGGAAGTCTGTAGCGAAGCCGTGAAGGTCGCGCATCAGGCAATCAAGCACTTCGGCATCTCTGGCCAGATCCCCATGGCCACGATCATGACCGCCCTCTACGACGCCGGCATGCTGCGCAAGGGAGGGGATCAGTCATGACCTGTCCCAATATGAGCACAATCAGACAAACCGTCTCCACTTGTACATATATGGTGACAGTTCAGCCGATGGCTCTGTTCATTAATCGTGAACAGCGCGGGAGGGTGGAGTCATGAAGTATCTCGTCGCGGCAACCATCGGCGCAATCGCCGGCTTCCTGATCATCGGCTTCATCTTCTGGGACGCGAACCCGGGCAACTACACAGTAATGGGGCGCCTTATCGCAGTATGCATGGCCGCCATCTGTGGTGGCGTGGGTGTAGGTCTGTGCCGGGAGCATGAGCAGCAGCGCGGGAGGGTGGACGGATGATTCACCTCACGCTCACCGTCGTCGTGCTGGTTCTGTGCATTGCTGAAACGGCGCGCTCCTACTGCGACCGAGAGTTTGGCTGGTTTGTCGCTATGGGGTTCGTGTCGGTATTCGTGGCGATCTCAACAATTGGCCAGGTGGAGGCTTTATGACCAACCGCTTCGCCCGATGCACAGAAATCATGCCCTACACCCTGCGAGTGGCCACCAGTTTCCTGCCCCGCGAGCCGTTCAAGGAGAGCCGCACCCGGGGTGCCATGATCGACGGCAAGTTCCGGGTCTATACCGTCAGCGGTCACTGTAGCCGGTCCGGGGTGAAGTTCAACCGCCTGCTGCGGTTTCGTCGGAGGGTGCTGTCATGAATCAGCGATTGGTCCGCACCGAGCAAGAGCGCCAGATGCTCATCCGCTACATCGAGAGCAAGCCCATGCCGTTCACCAACACGATCAAGGACGGCGACAAGCGCAGCCTGCCGCAGAACCGACTCCAGATGCAGTGGTGCAAGGAAGCGGCGGAGCAGGGCGACCAGACTGCCGAGGAATACCGGGCGTACTGCAAGCTCCACTTCGGGGTGCCGATTCTCCGCGAGGACGACGACTTTCAAGCCAAGTACGACCAGACCGTCAAGCCGCTGCCCTATGAAACCAAGCTGGCGCTGATGGCTGAGCCCTTCGACTTCCCGGTTACCCGTTTGATGCACGTCCCGCAGATGCGCCGATACCTGGACGCCATCTATCAGCACTTCACCGGGCTGGGATTCCAGCTCACCGATCCGAACTGGCAAGGAATGGAGGTTGCCGCATGAGCACCCAAAGACCCACAAAGCCCTATATGGGTACTGGTTTACCCAAAGCGGGTAACGGAAGCGACCCGGTAAAAGAGTTTGCCCGCGCAATGAACCGGGCTGCACGCAGGCGCAAAAAGCGACTCGGCATCATCATGGCCGACATGGTGGCAGCCAACGCCGCCAAGCCCGCCAACTCCACCAACGGCATGACCTTTGACCAACTGATGCAGCAACTGAAGGGTGAAACATCATGAGCATGCAGAAGCCTGATGTCGCAAAGATGCTGAGCGCCCACATTGCGCACGAGCTACAGGGCCGTGTTGAGGATCTGGTGGTCAGCCGGTTCATGGAGCGGATTCAGAAGGACCTGGAGCAGGTCGAGCAGGACGTTCGCTCCATTGTCCGGGAAGCCACCAAAGAGTGGACGCTGGGCGAGATTGAGCATGTGCGAAGCCTCATGAGCTTGGCCGAAGACCTGAATATCGAATTGGTAGTGACTGAGAAACAGGAGAAGGCCACATGACCCGACACCCCAACTGCAAGCCCGAACAGATCATGCGCCCGGTTGCCGTGAGCATGTCGCAGCAGAGCCGCCGCTCAGCCAGGGCAGAGATCGAACTGCTGACCCAGGACTTCGTGGCCAATGGAGGCAAGGTCACCGAACTGCCCTCCCAGCAGGCCAGCACCATCACCAGGCCGGCGTTTAACGACATGCCGGCTGAGTTTGGGGAGGATGCGGCGTGAGCACCCTGAATGAGTTGGAGTCGGCATGGTCTGAGGAAGCTACGGCGAAAGCTGAGCGCTTCTATCAATCGAAGTTTGGCCGGCGGCAACGGTGGCTCTTGGGCCTGATCGAGAACCACCGCGTTCATATGTACCGGTACGCCGAAACCGTCTGTTATCAGAACAGAGTTGCAAAGCGCCTGAACGCCCTGTCAGCGAAAGCAGTGAGCAAGCGCCTGGCCGCGATGATTGAGCGGGAGGCCAAGTGAAAAGGTCCGGCATCCAGCGCAAGAAGAAGTGCAAGGTCTGCAAGGGCGAGTATCAGCCCATGAATAGCCTGCAAAAGGCATGTAGTCCTGCCTGTGCGCTGGCGTTGGTGGACCGGGAGAAGGAACAGAAGGCAGCAAAGGAGCGCAAGGAATCCCGCGCATGGATCAGGAAGCAGAAACAGGACCTCAAAACCCGGGGCCAGCACATGAAGGAAGCCCAGCAGGCGTTCAACGCCTACATCCGGGCCCGGGACAAGTACCGCCCCTGCATCAGTTGCGGCGCCTACCAGACCAATGACGGTCTCATGACGGGCAGCCGGGTGGACGCCGGGCATTACCGCTCTGTCGGATCCGCCCCTGAACTGCGCTTTGAGGAACTGAACTGCTGGGCGCAGTGCACACGTTGCAATCAGCACCTGTCCGGCAACACCGTCGATTATCGCAAGAACCTGCTGAACACCATTGGACAGGAAGCCCTTGATTGGCTGGAAGGGCCGCACGAACCGAAGAAGTACACGATTCAGGACCTGGAGCAGATCAAGGCCCACTACCGAAAGCTGACCCGTGAGATTGAGAGGAAAGCCGCATGAAGCTGGACGAGAAGTTACTGGAGTACGCAACTGATCGGGAGCGGGAGTACCTTCTCGCGGTGAATGAGCATGGGTCGCAGCAGAAGGCTGCAAAGAAGCTGGGTGTTAACCGTAGGGCTGTGGACCACGCCATGGCCAGGTTGAAGACCAGGGCGGCGCGGCAGGGGTTCGCGCCTGAGCATGAGCTGACCCGCCAAGCGGCCCCTGGGTTCCTGCTCAAAGGCCACAGCGACTTCATCAACGAGGAAGACGGAACCCTGACCCGCCGCTGGCTCAAGTACGACGCCGACAAGGAAAAGCAGTGGGAAATGATGAAGGCTACCTTTGAGGCTATGGCCGACGAGTTGCCGCGAGTGAAGCCGACGAAGGCGCCGAAGGGGCTCTCTGCTGACCTGCTCAACCAGTACACGCTCACGGATTATCATCTTGGCTGCCTGGCCTGGGGGGAGGAAACCGGCGCGGATTGGGACTTGAGAATCGCCGAAGACCTGCTGATGCGCTGGTTTGAGCAGGCGATTGCGCTGTCGCCGGATTCCGAGACGGCCATCTTCTGCCAACTGGGTGACCATGCCCACTATGACGGCATACTGGCTGTCACGCCCACCAGCGGCCACATCCTGGACGCCGATTCCCGTTACCAGAAGATCATCCGCGTCATGATCCGCACCACCCGCCGAATCATCAGCATGCTGCTGGCGAAGCACAAGCACGTCATCGTGCTGATGGCCGAAGGCAACCACGATATCAGTGTAAGCATGGCCACACGGGAGTGGCTTCACGCCATGTATGAGCACGAGCCCCGGGTAACCATCGACCGCAGCCCCCGCCCGTATTACTGCCACCTGCACGGCGAGACGATGCTGACCTACCACCACGGCCACCTGAAGAAGATCGAGCAGCTACCGTCCGTCATGGCCGCGCTGTTCCCGAAAGAGTGGGGCGCCGCCAAGCATCGATACTGCCACAGCGGACACCTGCATCATGACAAGGTGATTGAGTTCAACGGCATCAAGAATGAGCAGCACCGGACCTTAGCGGCCCCTGACGCACATGCTGCCCGGGGCGGCTACATAAGCGAGCGGTCAGCGAAGACCATGACCTATCACAAGCTGTACGGCGAGGTGAGTCGAATCACGATTACGCCTGACATGGTTTATCAGGCGGGGGAAGCGGCATGAGCGCTAATCTCGCAATAAGCCATGGCCAAGGGCTGCGGCTACCATCGAGTCGTCCGGACGCAATGGAGAGCGGGTCTCCGCATTACTTCACGGGCAGGCCATGTAAGCACGGGCACGTTTCCATTCGACAAACAACCAACGGGGTATGCCTGGAGTGCACAAAGGAGCGGGCTGCATTGCCAGAAAACATCAAGAGCAGAAAGCAGACCGCTAGGCGCGCATACCTTAAAACCAGAGACAAGCGGCTGGCCTATGGAAAGGCGTATCGAGAGAAAAATAAAGAGAAGTTCGTTGCATGGCAAAGAAAGTGGCGTGAAGAAAACCGAGAGCGGTATCGGGAAATACAGCGGGCATCTCAAGCCCGCCGAAGGGCCGGTCTTCAAGGGGTCTCTCGGGAAGATCTCAATGAGTGGGCTGATAGCCAGGCCAAAGTTTGCTACTGGTGTGAATCAAAATGCAGAAGCGATTTCCACATTGACCACTATGTGCCGCTAGCAAAAGGCGGCCAGCATGAAATTGACAATTTGGTAATTGCCTGCCCGAAATGCAATTTGGCCAAGCACGCCAAGGACCCGTATGAGTTCGCTGAAAGCATGGGGAGGCTTTTCTGATGACCTACACAATCCTGATTCCGCTGCTGATCACGGCGGCCTGCTTTGTTCACTTTCACCACCGGATGACGGGGAGCGGCGGACGATTCCACCGTGCAATGTACGCCCTGATGAACCTGGGCCTGGCGTTCACTATGAACATCGGCACCTGGGCGGTTTGGGGTTTGGCTATGTGGGGGTTGTCATGAACTATCCAGCAGCATCGACAAGGTGCGCAGTGTTTGACCCGAATATGGCGACGAGGAAGCTGCCCCTGGTCTACGTAGCCGGCCCCTACCGAGCCGAAACCCGGGAAGCGGTAGCGCAGAACGTGGCAGCCGCAAGGCACGTTGGTCGCCTCTGTGTGCGGCGTGGATGGTTCCCGGTCATGCCGACGGTGAATACGGCGCTCTTTGACCACGATTTCCCGGGGCTGGCTGACGATCAGTTCTGGCTTGACGGCACCCTGGCGCTCATGAAGAAGTGCGACGCCGTGGTGCTGGTCGATGGCTGGCAGTACAGCAGCGGTGCCAAGGGCGAGATAGACGAGGCCCACCGCCTGGGCATCAAGGTCTACAACAGCGCCGGGGAGTTGCCGGTGAGGGAGGTGGCATGAGTGACGAGCAGCAATATCCATACAGCCCAGACCGGGATCATCCGAACTGGAACAACTGGGCAATCCCTGAAGGAAGTTGGCCCTATTACATGCTTCACCGCATGAACTGGGAAACTGGCGCAATGAGCTATGACCTTCCCGTGAAAGGGCTGATACGCGACCTGTTCCGCCAAGTTTCGCGGTTGAGGCTCAAGCCCGTAGAGGTTATTCGGCCTATGGAGGCGCCTCGAAACCTTCTGGCCCACGAATTCCTGGAGGCTGGCCTTGGCCACATGAAAGACCGCGCCGCCACCTACGACGCGCCGCAGGGCGAGCGCAGCATGGGCAAGACCGTGGACATGTTCAGGGCTCTGACCGGTATCGAAATGACCGAGGAACAGGGCTGGAAATTCATGTGCTGCCTGAAACTGGTCCGCAGTGAACAGGGCGACTTCCGGGCGGACAACTTTGAGGATCTGGCGGCTTATGCAGGGTTGGCCGGGGAGGCGGCAGGGAAATGAAGATCTACTTCGACCGCGATAGCAAGAGCGTGAGCATGGCCATCCACTGTTTCGATGGGTGGATAGATTTCAGGCTGCACAAAACCCTGGCTTTGCACTTCCGTCTTTGGCGCAAGGCTAAAGTGGGGTTTGCCTGCTTCGGACCAGTCATGGTGAGCGTGGGGTGGTGATATGAGCGTCATTGACGAGATATTCCAGCCAAACCTGATCGCCCACGACCTGTTCCACATGCTGACCGGTGAGCAGCTTGGGGCCGGCATGAGCCGCACGGTGTACGACTGGAGCCTGATCAAGAATGCCGTGGTGAAGTTTGAGCAGCCGGACTTCTACCAGAACGTCAACGAGTGGCAGACGTGGTCACGGATTCAGGAAACCGACCTGGCCAAGTGGTTTGCGCCCTGCCTGGACATCAGCCCGTGTGGTCGCGTCCTGATTCAGGCCAAGACCAAGCCGCTGGACGGGAAGTTGCCAGACCAATTGCCAGCCTTTTTCACGGACACCAAAGCGGCGAACTTCGGCATCTACAAGGGCAGGGTGGTATGTCACGACTACGGGCTGCACCTGATGCTGGAGAAAGGCATGACCAAGCGCATGAGGAAGGTCGAGTGGTGGTAGACCAAGAGCAGTACAAAGCCGACTGCCTCACCCGCTGGAACCGCCTCAAAGACGAGGCCACCCAGAAGCTGAGGCTGTACCAGGCCAAGAACATCACCCGGCAGGAGCTGGAGGATTGGCTGAAAAGCCATAGCGCCAGGGACGAGCAGACATTGCGGGGCATGATCAATCGTATGCGGGGGAAGTAGCGACATGGCAGAGCAGAACCGGAAGACACCAGAGCAGAAGCGGGCGCGTGAAGCGGCGGAAAGCATTGTTGACCTGTTCCTCGAGTACGTGGTTCGGGCCGATATGACCAAAGACATCACCTGGGAGGGACGGAACATTCTCGAGATGGCGGTGAAGTATCAAAGCTCCGGCTTCTCTGGATTCTGTAAGCTGGGCGCCAAGGTCGATCGGATCAACCGTCAGTACATCACCGAGGACATGAGCCGGGCCGCCACCATCATGGCGCTGCTGTCAGATAAGCAGGTAGAGGCGCTGGCCGTAGATCGTGCTCTGCGGGGAAGGACTCGAGTTTTGGCGGTAGACCCATTCAACCCTGACAAGCCGATAACAAAGTTCTGGGATGATCTCGAGTGCGCCCACTATCTGAACTGTTCGGTTGAAGCCATGCGCCGGCGGATCACCGACGGATATCAGAAGCTGGAAGGCTTTATGGCGGGCCACCAGAAAGCAGCTTGATCGTGTTGACTGCTGGCTCACTGCTGGGGTAGGCTTCAGGTCAAATAGAGAAACTATCCACAGAGAAAGCCGCGCCATTTGGTCAGCGGCTTTTTTTGTGCGCGTAATTCCAACCGTCAAGTAATCCTTACCAGTTCCCAGCCCGCCCCGTGCGGGCTTTTTTTATGCCCGGAGTTCGTCATGGGATTCATGCTCAGCCAAAGATCAAGAGCCAGGCTTGCGAGCGTTCACCCTGACCTGTCTACCGTTGTCGAACGCGCCATCCAGATCACAGAGGTGGACTTCACCGTGCTGGAAGGCATTCGAACCAAATCCCGGCAGGCAGAGCTTGTAGCCTCTGGCGCCTCACAGACCATGAACAGCCGTCACCTGACCGGCCATGCCGTCGATCTGGGGGCCTGGGTCACTGGCTCTGTCCGCTGGGACTGGCCTCTGTATCACAAGATTGCCGACGCCATGAAACAGGCGGCGCAAGAGCGGGGCATTCCCATTGAGTGGGGCGGGGACTGGCAGACGCTGAAAGATGGGCCCCACTACCAACTGCCATGGAAGGAGTACCCATGAGCGACCAGCAACCCCGGGAGAACTGGCACGTCAGCAAGACCATCAACATCACCCATCTGCTGACCACTATGGCCATGCTCCTTTCCGCCCTTTGGTATTTGGCAGGGCAGGACACGAGGATCAGCCAGGCTGAACTGAACATCCGCCACCTGCAAGACCAACGGGTGCAGGACCGGGAAACGTCGGAGAAGAAGTTCGATGAGCTCAAGACAGACCTGCGCCTGATCAATTCCAAGCTGGACCGGCTCATTGAAAACCAGACGTATGAGCGCCCGTGATGACTGACGAGCACCCCAACCCCAACCAGTGGTGGTTTCACCGCCGCCTGATGGCCTACGTCAGCCTGGCTGGGATCGTTATAAGCCTACTGTGCGCCCTGACCGGCGCCATCCCCAGCACCCACACCGATCTGGTTGAGGGTCTTTGCTGGGTCTTCGGCTTCATCCTTCTGGGCTACTACGGCAACAACGCTTTTGAGGCGTTCGCGCAGGCCCGCAAATGATCACCTCCAAGATCAAGCTGGCCGCCGCAGCGGTCGCCATTACCGCCGTATTCGGTGCCGGCTGGACCGCCAAGGGCTGGCTTGAGGACAGCAAAGAGCTGGCCGCCATGGAGGCCCTGGACCGCCTCACCGCAAACATCCGCGAAGGTCAAAGAGAGATTTCCGCACAGGTCGAACAGCGACTCAGTGAGCTGAAAGCCAACGAGCGCGTCATCGACCGGGGAGTGATCCGTGAGATTCAGAAGCCTGTGTATCAGCGTGTTTGCCTCCCTGATGCTTCTATCCGGCTGCTCAACAGCGCCGCCAGTGGTGAAGCCCCAGGAGAACCTGCTGATCAAGTGCCCGAAGACGCTCCCACCCCTGACTGACGGCACCGCCCGGGATGTCGTGCTCACCATGAGCGACTGGGCCAGCCAGTACCACGACTGCGCCACCCGACAGCGCGGCCTCGTTGACGCCATCAAAGAGATCACCAATGCCAACGCCCAGTAACATCGTCCTGCGAAACCTGACGACGCCGCCGGTCAAGGGCCTGACCTCGCCCTTTATCGCCACGGCACCGGACCTGCGCGACGGAACACGCTCAACTGGGCCCAATCCGCCAGAGTTCACCCTGTCGGCAACCAGCAACAGCATCACAGCGACCATCACCCAGGGCAACGGAGCCGATTCCTACGAGATTCGCGTTGACTCTGGGGAGGCAGTATCCGGGCTGACGGTTACCGGGCTGACCGCTGAGCAAACCTATTCCGTTCAGTTGCGCGGCTATATCGGTGAGGACGCCGGCGCGTGGAGCGATCCGGTTGACCAGGCTACGGCTGCGGCGGCTCAGGGGTTGATTTTTGAGGAATCGTTTGACGGCCTGCCGGACCACACCAGCTCACAGCCGTTACCACAGGGCATGCTGGACGCCGGATGGACCAACCAGCGCCATGGTGAGGTCAACTGGTCGCCGTCAAACGGATACCCGGATCACCACGACGCCTACATGATCAAAGGTGATGACCCGGAGCAACTGGAAGGCGGAGTAGGGAAATCCTACGTGCACTACCGAGAGTCCTACGACGCAGGGTGGAACAACTGGAATGCTGATGGGATTTTGACAAAGTGGTTCGATGATCAATATCCGGAAATGCTAGTTCGTTACTGGATTAAGTTCCAGCCGGGATGGACATCCGGTGGGCAATCCAAAATCGTTCGGTTTCGGCACCTAGATGCAGGAACCCCTGACAGCGAGATATACAAGTTTTTCACCGACGGGAATACCTCCGCTTTGTTTCAGACTCAGTGGGGGGTCAGCCAGTACGGGTTGCGCAATTTCCTGGCATTTCGAGGCGACCCCCAAGAGTCGAACTATTACCAGAACGACCCGGCACCTATCGGGCTCCCTCGCCCGCTTGCCAGCGGCGATCTGGCCCTGAATTTCGACAACAATATCCGTGATGGTATCGATGGCGTGAGCTTCACCCTACTGGACCGAACTACCGGGCAGGTAATTCAGCCAGGTGTGACGGTTACGCACGACATGGTGTACGGCGCAGGTTGGAACAAGGTTGAGCTGTACGCAAAGATGAATTCCGCCCCCGGCATGCAGGATGGCGTTGGGCTTCAATGGGTCAACGACCAGCTCTGTTTTGCCAATAACACGATTGCCTGGATGGGTAACGGCAGCCCCGGTGGGCTTGGCTGGAATTGTGTGGACATTGGCGGCAACGCTATATGGAGAGATTACCCCAACGATCAGCGAGTCGAGGAATGGTACGCGATCAGCCGCGTTGAGGTGCACGACTCTCTGCCCACAGAACTGTATAACGCCCTGCCGGAGTGGTTGAAATGAGTGAAGCCTACATAAACGTGACACACGCGAACGGAGGCGATGTTTCCGTCACCGATTGGTATAACGTTGAGGCCGGCGATGAATCGGTGCAGGGGCTGGGATCAACCGGCTGGTCGTTTCAGTTCACTACCTCGTTCACTGGCATACCAGGGGGCGAGGGCACGACAGACGGCGGCACAGGGGATGCCGCATGGGTGGCGCCGGGGGCTCTACTACAGAGCGCTCGCGGTGGGGCAGTTGGCCAATGGACTGATCTTGATGACTCCAAGACGTATACCGTTTACGGTATTTCCTCGTACACCATCGGTGGCCGCTCCTCATCATGGACTGTGAATGGTGGGGGCACTCCCCAGATTACTAATGACGTGGTTGGCGGCAACCCAAACACCACGGAATCCGCTGTATTCACCGAGGTTTCGCCTTCTAGCGGCGTTATTACGATTGAGGTCGAGAATGAAGCCGGCTCCGGCGACTCGTATGTTGCGGCCATGGGCATTGCTGAGAACGCCGGCCCCTCCGTCACCCTCGACAACGCCACCCTGACCCCTGGCAGCACGATCAGCGGCAGCTATGCCAACTTTGCGGGTGTGCCGACCAGTCCGCTTGTGCTAACCGATAGCGGCAGCAACACCCTGAACGTGACCGTCACCATTACCGACAACGGCGATGGCACCGGCACCTTCACTGGCACCATGCCCACGTTGCCCGCCCAGGGCGCCAGCGCCGCCGGCCTCCTGTTCGGCTCTGTCAACGCCGAGCTGACCGACCCCGGAGCCTAAACCGTGCCCACAGCCGCCTTTACCTACAGCCCGGGAACTGGTCGGGACAGCGTCACTTTGTCCAGTTGGGCGAGCGATGCCTCGTTTACGACCACGCCGGTGGCCGGTGACCAGATCGAGTTCGTCGATACGCTGACCGTTGGCACCGATGGCGTTGTGTCTGGCGCTGACGGCAACTACACGCTGCGCCATATCATTGCAGCAACCGGGCAGGTGGAGGCGATCAACTATCAGGTGGGCTCCGGCACGGTTGCGACGCTGAGCAATCCGACGGCTACGGCAGACGGGCAAAATGCCGCTGACGGCACCGTGGATACCAACACGCAGAGCGGTGACCTGTACGTACTGGCGACCGCGAACGCCACTGAGAGCGCCGCAACGATCAAGGCGGGCGGGCTGTCACAGGCAATAGCAGCGCAGATTACGCAGAGCGTCAGCCTTTCCGGTCTGGACGCCGGCACCCAGTATTACCTGCATTACGTGCAAGTGACTGAGGGCAACAACTCCAACGTCGTGACCTCTGCGGCAATTACCACGGACGCCGCGCCGGTTATTGCCAGCGCCACCTTCACCTACACCCGGGGCAACAACTACACCACCAGGACCCTGGTGGACCCGGTAGAGGATTACCTGTTTGTCGACTGGTCAGCAACGCCGCTGGAAGGCGAGCAACTGACCACCCAGACCAGCGCCGGCACGTTTGATGAGAATGGCAACTTTGCCACGGACGTAGAGGCCGAGATCCCGGTCACCTACACCGAGCTGGACGGCACCACCTGGTCGTTCACCATCGACACGACCGGCCTGGGCGAGGCCGTTGATACCACTCCGGCAGACTTCACGTTCACGGCCCTGACCAATCAGGCCCGGGACGTACTGGTCACCTCCAACACCATCACCATTCAGGACGTGGACGCGGGTGCCGACGTGCCCCTGACCATCAGCGGGGATGCCACCAGCGAATACTCCATTTCCACCGATGGCGGCGCAACCTGGGGCACGTTTGCCGAGGCTGACACCGTTGTCCACCTGAACGATCAGGTCCGCCTGCGTCACCGCACTGGCAACGACTACTCCGACACGATCACCACCACCGTTGATATTGGTGGCCGGGCTCGCAACTTCACCAGCACCACGCTGGCTGACACCGTCAAGCCCACGATTTCCCTGGTAGGCGGCAACCAGTCCATCGTCCAGGGCGAAACCTGGGTAGATCCGGGATACACCGCCTCTGACAACGCCGATGGCGACATCACCATGAACGTGGTGGTCACCGGCACAGTCGATACCGGCACCATCGGCCAGTACACGCTGACCTATAGCGTCACCGACTCGTCCGGCAATACGGCTCAGACCACCCGAACGGTTTCCGTGGTCGAGTTCGTCCCGGACGACCAGACCGCTCCGGTTATCTCCCTGGTGGGCGGCAACCGCACGCTGACCGTTGGCGATACGTGGACCGATCCCGGGTACAGCGCCACCGACGACGTTGATGGCGACCTGACCGAACAGGTGACCATCACTGGAACGGTCAATACCAGCCAGGCCGGCAGCTACAACCTGGTTTACTCGGTCACCGACGCTGCCGGCAACGAAGGCAGCACCAGCCGCACCGTCACGGTCCTGCCGGCCACACAGTACCCGCTGGACGTTCTGGCTCCGCCGAACCGCACCTATATCGCCACCCGCGCCTACCGCATTGAGGCTGGCGAGCGGGCCTTTGTGAAGCAGCCGGGCGAGATCCTGGACTATGACTTCGACCTGTCTGAATGGCTGACACTGCAAGGCGACGACCTGAGCGAGGACGTTCTGGTCACCGCCCCCGCTGGCGTTGAGATCGTCGGCCAGGGCCGCGTCCCGGGCGAGGACCGCGTGAAGGTCTGGCTCTCCGAGGGTAGCGACGGCTACACCTATCCGATCACCCTGACAATGACAACCACCAGTGGCCGGACGGCTATCTTCAAGTTCCGCCTGCTGGTGCTGGAGCGACTGGCCGCATGAGCAAGCTGAAGTACGACTGGGAGCGCATCGAGAAAGAGTGGCGCGCCAACAAGCTGAGCAACCGCGAGATCAGCGCCCGGTACGGCGCCAGTGAAGCCGCGATTCGCCAGCGGGCCAAGAAGTACAACTGGGTCCGTGACCTGGAAAGCGAAGTCGATAAGCGCACCAAGGACAAGATTCGCCGCGGCCTTCTGAAAGATCAGCACGAGCCGGTGACCGATGAGGAAATTGTTGAGCAGGTCGCCAGCCGTACTGCGGATGTGGTGCATAGCCACAGGAAGGACATTCAGAGCGCTCGCGGGCTGGCTGGGATGCTGATGGGTGAGCTGCTGGACAATACGGCCAACTTCCAGACTCTGCAAGAACTGGTTGAGCAGCAGGCCGACGAAGAAGAATGGGATGCCCAGCGCCGGGCCCGGGTCAATCGAGCCCTGTCCCTGCCGCAGCGGGCCGTCACCATCAAGGACCTGTCCGTAGCTATGAAGAATTTCCAGACGCTGGAGCGGACAGCCTTCGGGATCAACAGCAAGGAAGGTGAAAGCGGTGACACCTCACTGGAAGACGCTCTGCTGAAGGGCATTCAGAGGGCTCAGGCTCGCAGTGAGTAAATCCGAGCAGCACCTGCGCGAAGAAATAGCGAAGTGCTGGGACGATCCGCTGCGCTATGTGTTGCTCGCATTTCCCTGGGGACAGAAAGGCACCCCGCTTGAGAAGTTCCCGGACGGGCCGGACGAGTGGCAGAAGGATCAGCTGAACGCCATCCGCGACCATATTCGCGACGGGAAAGAGATTGCCCTGCGGGACGCCACCACATCCGGTCACGGCATTGGCAAATCGACGGAAACCGCCTGGGTCATTCTCTGGTTCTGCAGTACCAGGCCACATTGCGCCGGACGGATCACCGCCGGTACCCAGGCCCAGTTGAACAGCACCACTTGGCGGGAGCTTTCCGTCTGGCATCAACGATCCATCAACAAGCACTGGTTCAAGTGGACCGCCACCCGGTTCTTTGCCGTGGAAAGCCCGGAAACCTGGGGCGTGACGGCGATTGCTTGGAGCGAACACAACTCAGACGCCTTTGCCGGCCTTCACGCCGAGCATGTGCTGGTGATCTTCGATGAGGCCTCAACCGTGGCTGACATCATCTGGGAGGTTACCGAGGGCGCCATGACCACCCCGGGCGCGTTCTGGTTCGTGTACGGGAACCCGGTACGGAATACCGGGCGCTTCCGTGAATGCTTCCGGTCCATGCGCCACCGCTGGAATACCCGGCAGGTGGACTCCCGCACCTGCCGGATGACCAACAAGGCCGAGATTGACCAGTGGGCCGATGACTACGGCGAGGATTCCGACTTCTTCCGGGTTCGGGTCAAGGGCCAGTTCCCCAGGGCGTCCAGCAGTCAGCTGATCAACGAGGACACCGCCGAGGCGGCCAGGCTGCGAGTGATCCCGAAACGCATCTATGAACGCTACCCGGTGGTGATTGGTGTGGACGTGGCCCGCTACGGCGACGACCGCACCGTGATTGTCCGCCGTCAGGGCCCGAAAGTCTGGATGCCTGAGACCTACCGCGAGATTTCCACCATGGAAGTGGCCGCCAAGGCCTATGAGGCATGGCAGGAACACAAGGCCGATGCCGTGTGCGTGGATGGGATTGGTGTCGGCGCCGGCGTGGTGGACCGCCTAGAAGAGCTAGGCGCCCCGGTGGTGGATGTTCAGTCTGCCGCCCGCGCTGAAGACCCCCGCAAATACTTCAACACCCGGGCCGAAATCTGGTGCCGGATGGCCGAATGGCTCCATGACGCCGCGTTGCCGGACGACAAGGAGCTGATTCTGGAAATGACCGCTATCGAATACGGGTACAACGCCAACATGCAGATTGTGATCGAGCGCACCGAGGACCTGAAGAAACGCATCAACGTCTCTCCGGACCTGGCTTCTGCGCTGGCCATGACCATGGCGGACAGCACCAAGATTGCCCGGGCCTTGTCAGCCGGACAGAGAGTAACGGCCCGCCCGGTGGCCAACGTGGATATGGGAGCGTGGACGTGATCGATGATGTAACCAAGCAGCTTGACAGCCTGGTGGACCACCTCAAGCGCCACATCTTTGCCAAGTGGGCCAATCGTGACGGCGTTCAGGTCCAGTACCACCGCGAGAAACCCCTGATTCAGTTCAAGTGTGTCACCGATGACAAGGTGGTGATCGAGGTGACCTACGACATCAATCAGACCAGCAAGGAATACATCGGCAACATGGTCCAGGGCATCCGGGATCACGTCGTCCGCGTTCGTCAGGAGCGCCACCGCAACCCCATCATCGTGAACACAGGCAGAGCAGCCAATGCGTAATCAGGGCCTCGTCCTCGTTAAATCGAATGCAGATCTGGACCGGGAGGAAAACACCCGCGTCCAGGAGCAACTGGAGGCCGAGGAACGCCAGCGCGAACAGATCGAGTCAAGCCTGGCCGGACACATCCGGAGGTTCTGGGAAGTGGCCCAGCGCCACAAGGAGCCGGTGGAGCTTCGCATGCTGGAAAGCCTGCGCCAGATCGCCGGGCAGTACAGCGAGGACAAGGCCCAACAGATCAAGAACCAGGGGCTGCCGTTGGTCTATATGCAGATCACGTCTGTGAAATGCCGGGCTGCGAAGTCTTGGATTCGGGACGTTCTGATGCCGGCTGGGGACAGGCCGTGGTCCTTAAAGCCGACGCGCATCCCTGACCTGGCCCCAGAAGTGAAGTTCTCCCTGATGCAGCGCGTTCAGCAGGACGCCGCTCAGTTTATCCAGGCCACTGGCGAACGCATCACGCCGGACCGCATGCGCGAGGTGTACGACGAGCTGTACGACAAGGTGAAGGGGCAGATTTCCGATGAGGCCGACACCAAGTGCGAGCGGATGGCCGACGAGATTGAGGACCAACTGAGCGAAGGCGGCTGGAATCGCCAGTTTGATGACGTGATCTCCGACGTTGTGGACTACCCGGCTGGCATCCTGAAAGGCCCGGTGCTGCGCCGCAAGAAGAAGCTGCAATGGGTTCCTCAACAGGGCCAGGTCACCGTGGCCGAGGAAATCGCTCCGGAAGTTGAGCGGGTGGACCCGTTTGCCTTCTACCCTGCACCCGGCATTGTGGAACCGGACCAGGGTGATTGTATCGAGATTCACGAGTACATCCCTGATGAGATTCACGACCTGATTGGCCTGCCGGGCTATGACGAAGAACGTATCCGCGCCGTTCTGAGGGACCACACGCTTCATGGCCTCAGCAACTGGACCCGCGAGAGCCTGCGCTCTGCTAAGAATCGGGCCCGTGGTCAGTACAACGGCACTGTTGACGAAGAAAAGACCATTGAAGCCCTGGAATACTGGGGCTCCGTCCAGGGTTCCAAGTTGATCGAGTGGGGCAAGACGGAATCTGAGATTCCCGACCCGGACGCCATGTACGACATCATGGCCGTTCTGATCGGTTCCCATGTGATTTGTGTCCGCATGAACCCGGACCCGCTGGGGCGCAAGCCCTACGCCAAGGCCTGTTTCGAGGAAATTCCCGGGGCGTTCTGGGGCAAGGGTGTGCCCGACCTGATCAAGGACTGTCAGGACGTGTGCAACGCCGCTGCCCGCGCCCTGGTGGCCAACATGGGCATCAGCTCCGGCCCCCAGGTGGCCGTGAATACCGCGAGCCTGGCGCCGGGTGAAACCGTGCAGCAGATGTTCCCATGGAAGATCTGGCAACTGGATTACACCAAGACCGGCGGCAACAGCCGGCCACCGATTGAGTTCTTCCAGCCCAACGCCAACACCGATGCCCTGATGAAGGTGTTCAAGGAATACTCCAGCCTGGCCGACGAATACAGCGGCATCCCGTCCTACAGCTATGGCGTGGGCGATTCAGTGGGCGGGGCAGGCAAGACCGCTTCCGGCCTGTCCATGCTGATGAACGCCGCCTCGAAGGCCATCAAGAATGTGATCAAGCACATCGACGCCGGGGTGATCGCGCCGACCATCGAAAAGTTCTACGTCTACAACATGCTCTGGCACGAGGATCGGTCTATCAAGGGCGATGCCCAGGTGATCGCCCGGGGCTCCCTGTCTCTGGTTGCCAAAGAGCAAAACCAGATGCGCCTGCAGGAGTTGCTGGCCCAGACCGCCAACCCGATTGATATGCAGATCCTTGGCATCGAGGGCAGGGCAGAACTGCTGCGCAAGAGCCTTCAGGGTGTGGACATGGCCAGTGACGCCATCCCGAGCGAGGAAGACCTGCGCCGCCGCATGCAGATGCAACAAATGCAGGAGCAGCAGGCCGCTCAGCAGCAAATGATGCAGCAAGGTGGCCAGCAGTGATCAATCGCCCTGACCAGCGTGTTCTGGAAGCCCTCATGGCCCTGGAGCACAACGGCCATTTCAAAGACATTCTGCAGTGGTTGGAGGAAAGCCTACAGGCCACCACCGAATGCTGCATTGAAGAAACCGACGAGACAACGCTGCGCCAGGCACAAGGGGCTGCGAAGGATCTCCGTGACTTGATCAAGGCTGCCAGGGAAGCGCGAGCCAGCCTTGAGAAAACCCGGCGACAGACACCGTAAGGCCTGACGCCCACGCAAGACCCAGAAACCGCCCACTGAGGCGGTTTTTTTGTGCCCGGATTCCGATACCCGCGCCACGGGCCGGAACCGTTTAACCCAGCGATACCCCAGGAGGGCCGCAACCATGGCAGCACCAAGAGCCGCGCAAGCACAGCTCGAACGAGCTGAACAACTGCACCGGGAAATGTACGGCGACCCGAACGCTCCGGCCAAGCCGGAAGCCGAGGACACCCCGACCGAACCGGAGGCCACCACCGAACCGGAGAACGAGCCGGAACCGCAAGAGCCTGCGCCCGAGCCGGAGCCCGCACCCGAGGCCCCGCAAGGACACGCAGATGAGGATGACCTGAGCGAGAAGCACCGCAAGCTCGACGCCGCCTACAAAACCCTGCAGGGCAAGTACCGGGCAGAGGTTCCCAGGCTGCAAGAGCAACTGCGGACAACCCAAGCGGATCTGATTGAAGCCCAGAAATCGCAGGCCAAAGCCGAGAAATCGGCGGACCAGGCCACTGCGGAACTGGAAAGCATTCAGTCACGACTGCAGGACGAACTGGGCGAAGACGCCGCCAAGGCCGTGAGCGACACCGTTCGCAGCATGGTCAGCGCGGAAATGGGCCAGCGCAAAGCTGATACCCAGCCGGAAGCGCCCAAGGAAAACCCTGAGCAGTCCCGCTTCTGGAACACGCTGCATCGCCGGGTGCCCGATTTCGACCAGGTAAACAACAGCCGTGCCTTCGTGGCCTGGCTGAGCGAAACGCCTGACCCGAACACCGGGCTGACCCTGCAGGACACCCTCAACGCCGCCGGTAACGATCTCGACGTTCTCACGGTGATCGATGTGGTGGAGCAGTTCAAGCGCGAACAGCAACCGCCCGAGCCGAAACCTTCCGCCACTTCCCCTGAGCAGCAGGTCGCGCCGCAGAAAAAAGCGCCGCGCCGAGAGCCTGTTCAGACGCCGAAGTACACCCCCCAGGACTACGCCGTTCTGCAGCAGCAGATACGACAGGGCCTGTGGAAGGGCAGGGAGGACGAAGCGCGGGCACTTGAACGCGACATCCATGCTGCACTCACTGGTTCCTGACGGCCTACGACGGGCCGTTCCAGTGGCGCAGCACCATGACACCTGAGAGGTAATTCATCATGGGTATGCCTATTGCGAACGGCCCGAACTATGCGAACCGCACCGTTAGCGGCGCACCAGCGGCCTCCCGTTTCATCCCCGAACTGTGGTCCAGCAAGTTGGTCACGAAATTTTATGACTCAACTGTGCTGGCCGCGATCAGTAACGTTGATTACGAGGGTTAACTGGCTCTCATAAAACCCCGTGAATTGCTGGGACGCCCTTAGAGCCCTGACACCACAACGTAGCTGGTAACGGCAGGCGTGATGGTTCAAAAAGTCAGCGGATTGGGCAATCAGCAGCCAAGCGCCCTGGGAACAGGGTGACGGTTCAACGACTACTCGGAGTAACCCAGACCGGGCGAAACGGGCACGAGTGCGGGGGCTTGCGAATGGTGATAAACTTTGTCCACGGAGGACAAAGCGAGGAATCACCATGAATGACGAACTGTTTAAAGAGTGGGTACAAGAGAGTTTCGAGAAACACGGTTTGGTGGGCATGGTTGCTGTCAAAGGAATGGACAGCGACTACCGCCAACTGCTGGGCCTTATTGAGTGGGTAGGTATCGAGCATGGATTCGACGCCTTACACGACAGAGGCCTGGGCGCACAGGTGAATGATGTATTCCGAATGGCCTGCGAGGGCATGACCGCGAAGGAGATTGCGGCAGAAATGGGATACGACAAACACAAAAGCGTGGCTCGGTTCTGTTCACGACACGGAATCGAGTTGCCGAAGCGCCTAGAGCTTAGCGATCTGGAAGACGACATCCGGGGTATGGCAGAGACCATGTCCGCACCGGAAATCGCCAGAGAGCTTGGGTTCAGCAGCACCCAGGTTTACCGGATATGCCGGAAGCTGGCCATCAAGCCGGTAAATAAGGCCGAGGGTGTTATTTACACCCATAACGGCTATCGGATGCTGTTGGCTCTGGGTCACCCGGACGCCGACTCGAAAGGCTATATCCGAGAGCACCGGCTGGTGGCCGAACAGAAGTTGGGCAGACGAATCCGAGAGGATGAAATCGTCCACCACCTGAATGGCGACAAGCTGGACAACCGGCCCGACAATCTTGAAATCATGACCCGCTCTGAACACAACCGGCATCACGCCGTTGAAGGCGAAACCGGTTGGGCGGTTTACCACCGCAAAAACGCAAGCAAGATATAGTCTGAGCTGCGGGGAAACTCGCAGAAGGCCGGATAAAGAGCCGGTCGATAACACAACTGGAAATTACCGCCTACGGCGACAAGGTCCACATCCGTACCGTGCCGACCATCCAGGTCTACGACTACGAGAAGGGAAAGGACCTGACCTACGACACCCCCGAGTCCACCAGCACCGAGCTGGTGATCGACCAGGGCAAGCACTTCAACTTCACCTGCGACGACGTGGACAAACACCAGTCAGATCTGAATCTGATGGACATGTGGTCCAACGATGCGTCCGAGCAGATCAAGATCGCCATCGACCGCGATGTGTTGGGCGACATCTACGGCAGCGTCGCCGCCGAGAACACCGGCGCCACAGCCGGCAAGATCAGCGGCAACATCAATCTCGGCGCGGCTGCTGCCCCGGTGTCTATCACCAAGGACAACATCCTCGATTACATCGTGGATTGCGGCACGGTCCTGGATGAGCAGAACGTCCCGGAAGAAGGGCGCTTCATCATCCTGCCGGCCTGGGCCTGCGGCCTGGTCAAGAAGTCTGACCTGAAGGACGCCAGCCTGGCCGGTGATGGCACCTCCATCCTGCGCAATGGTCGCATGGGGATGATCGACCGGTTCACCGTGTACAAGAGCAACCTGCTCGCCACCACGGACGAAACCGGCACCGATGCCTTCCACATGCTGGCCGGCCACAAGTCTGGTCTGACCTTCGCGAGCCAGATGACGAAGATGGAAACCCTGCGCAACCCGAATCGCTTCGGCGATCTGATGCGCGGCCTGAACGTCTACGGCTACGAGGTCATCAAGCCTGAATCGCTGGTGCACCTGTACGGCGTGAAGGGCTGATCACCCACTGACGGGGCTCCTTCGGGAGCCCCTTTTGTTTGAGGTAATCCCATGAAATTTCTTCGCAACCGCAAGACTGGCGTTGTCTTTCCGTATCACCCTCTGCTCGCCAAAAACACCGACATGGAGCCCTGTAGCCAGAATGGGCAATCCGCGTTCGAGGAAGTGGATGCAACTGGCCCGGCAACGGTCGAATCCCCGTCTGCCCCTGCGGTTTCTGATAACGGCATTGTCATCAGCCGTGCCAGCAAGGCCGAGTTGCTGAAATTCGCCTACGAAAACTTTGGCGTCGAGATGGACGAGAGCCTGAAGGTTCCCGAACTGCGCGACGAAGTGAAAAAGCTGGTCGAGTCCGAGGAATAACCCATGACCACAGCCGGCACGATCTGCAACCAGGCGGCCACCACGCTGTTTGATGACACACATGTGCGCTGGGCCCTGGCTGAGCTTGTGGGCCATCTGAGCGGTGCCCAGCGTGACGTGGTGATGCTGAAGCCTGCGGCCTACACGATGAACCAGGCGGTGCAGTTGGCCCCTGGCACGGTGCAGAGCCTGCCGGATGGTGGCGTGGCCCTGGTTGATATCGGCGGCAACATGGGCGCTGACGGCAATACCCCGGGGCGCTCAGTCACGCAGATCGACCGAACCATTCTGGAGTCAGCCCGGCCTGATTGGCGAGCGTCCAAGGCCAGCACGACCGCCCGGCATTTCATCTATGACGACCGGGATCCGCAGCGATTTGAAGTCTGGCCGCCCCAGCCGGACCCTGCCGGATACGTCAATCTGGTCTACGCCGCCACCCCGCCGGCCCTGGTGGACGAGAACAGCCAGATCAGCCTGCCGGATATCTACGTCACCGCGCTGTATTACCTGGTCCTGGCCCGCGCTTACGAAAAGAGCACCGGCACCCAGGACTTCAACAAGGCCCAGGGTTACCGGCAGATCGCCAGCCAGATGGTGACCGGGCGCAAGGTAGCCAAGCAGGAGCTGCACCCTGAACAGATGGCCGAGAGGGCGAAGCGATGAAGTGGAGCGACCTGTTCAGCCGGGTGATGCCGCATGTGCCGGGCTGCCCGGAAATGATGGTGGAGGATGCCTTGCGCGACACGGCCATCAAGTTTTGCCGGGATTCGCACCTGTGGCGTGAGCAGATCATGGACCTGTACCTGAGCCCTGGCATCCATCGGTATGAGCTGGACCTGCCCGAGCAAACCGAAGTGGCGGCCCTGATCTGTGCCTGGCAGCGCAAGCCCGGCAGTGAGCACAAGGAAGCCGTTCACCCGGATATCAACGTGTTCCGCATGGTTCGCTTCGACACGTTGCCAGACCCGGACAAGGGCCCCATTGAGCTGCACGTTGTTCTACAGCCCACCCTGGACGCGGACGGCATGCTGGACGCTATCGGCCTGGACTACGACCAGGCGCTGATCCACGGCGCCCTGGAGCGTTTGGTGATTATCCCGGGCAAGGATTGGTCAAACCCCAATATGGCCACCTATCACCGCTCCAAGTACCTCGAATCCCTCACGGATGCCCGACTGGCCAAGGCCAACGGCAACACTGAAGCGCCCCTGCGCGTGAGCCCGCAACCGTTCTTCTGAGCGAGACTGCATGAACCAGATTGATCTGTCCTTTTTTCGGAGCGCCAGGCCGAAGGTTGAGCCGCACCTGCTGGAAAGTGGTGAGGCTCACCGTGCCGTGAACTGCCGAATGCAGACCGGGGCGCTGCAGGGCTTTCGTGGGCCGACCACTATCCGGGCCACGTCACGGCCCACGGTCAAGAGCCTGCACCGGTTCGGGGATACAGGCTTCTGGTTTGAGTTTGCGGGCGACGTGGACGTGGCCGAGGGCCCGCTGCCTTCCGACACCGAAACGACCACCTATTTCACCGGCGATGGCGAGCCGGCCATGACCTTTGCCGGCATTGCTACTGTCGGCTCTGAGCCTTTCCCGTCGAACAAGCGGCGCCTTGGCATTCCCGCGCCCGCCACCCCGATGACCGTTGCCAAGAGCGGCACAGCGGACACGGAAGACGAGAGCGCCGACAGCCGCACCTACACCTTCACCTACGTCTCTGACCGGGGCGAGGAAGGCCCGCCGTCACCGGCAAGTGCCTTGATTGACGTATTCGATGGTGAACAGGTGGACCTGTCTGATATCCCCACCGCGCCCACCGGCAACTACAACATCACCCATAAGCGCATCTACCGCACCTCGTCCGCCTCTGGTGACACCGAATTCCTGTATGTCGGCGAGATCCCGGTTGCCAATGTCACCTACACCGACACCCTGGCCAGCGATCAGTTGGGCGAGGTGCTGCCAAGTTACGAGTGGTATCAGCCGCCCGATGACATGGCCGGCCTGATTGCCTGCGAGAACGGTGTGATGGCGGGATTTTCTGGCAAGGAGCTGTGCCTGTCCGAGGCCTACCTGCCGCATGCCTGGCCGCCCAGCTACCGCCTGACAATGGACCAGCCCATCACCGGCCTCGTGGCGGTGCGTGGCGGCATTGTCGTGGCCACCCAGGGTCAGCCCGTCATTGTCTCATTCACCAGCCCTGCCGCTGCCTCGCAGGCCGAGATCGAGAACCCCCGGGCCTGCGTGTCGAAGCGCTCAATGGTGGATATGGGCGACTTTGCCCTGTACGCCACTGCTGATGGTCTGGTGGCCGTGGACGGCGCCGGTAATGCCCCAGTGATTACGTCAACCGTCATCGACCGCTACGAGTGGAAGCGCCTGAACCCGGAGACCATTCACGCTTACCGGCTGGACAGCTGGTACATCGGTTTCTACCAGGGCCAGGACGGCAATGGCGGCTTTGCGATCAACGCCAGCGGTGAAGGCTATGTGGAACTGGATTTCTACGCCGACGCCGGTTACACGGACCCGAAGGACGGCGGCCTGTATCTGGTGCTGAATGACGAGATTGTGCGCTGGGACGATGACGACACCAATGTGCTGGATTACCTCTGGCGCAGCGGTACTTACCTGACGCGCCCCGCGAACATGGCGTGGGGCAGGGTGGATGCTGACAGCTATCCGGCGACCGCCGACGACACCCTGGTGGTGAAGCTGTACGCCGACGGCGACCTGAAGCACACGCAGCAAGTCACATCAAACATGCCGTTCCCGATGCCGGCCGGCTACCTGGCCCGCCGCTTTGAGGTAGAGGTCAGCGGCACCCGCACCGTGCGCCGAGTGGTCATGGCCGATGCGGTGGAGGGCATTACGTGAGGAAGCGCTACCCCTCCATTCCCGCTACCCGGGACAAGAACCCCACCGTTGAAAAGATCAAGGAAATGGTCGAGATCTGGGTAGGCGACCGGGGCGACAAGTTGGACCGGGTGGTTACCTATCGGGATCTGGTGGGCTCCAAGTTGGGGCGCCTGAACCGCTCTGGCGGCCTGGAGCCTGGGGACACCGTGCTGCCGTCTCCGGTCTACGTTGGCCCGCTGTTCGACCTGCAGGCCAATCCGTCCATGAACTTCATCATCCTGTCATGGGACGGCATCAATCAGACAAACTACGCCTACACGGAAATCTGGCGGGCCTCGGACGACAACCTGGGCAACGCGGTCCTGACAGCCACCACGCCGGCCCGGGTGTACGCGGATGCCGTGGGGAGCGGTGTTGGTTATTACTACTGGGTTCGCGCTGTATCGACCTCTGGTGACCCGGGGCCATACAACGCCACTGCCGGCACCTACGGCGAAACCCCGCTGGCGCCGAGCTACATCATTGAGCAGATCGAGGGGCTGATTTCGGAATCCGAGTTGGCGCTTGAGCTGCTGACCCCGATTCAGGCCATCCCGACGATTCAGGACACGCTGGTCGATCATGACTCACGGCTGGACACCATTCAGGTGGCCGTGAACGAGGTCCTGAATCTGCCGGAATTCGACAGCGCAGCGGATTACGAGCCCGGTGATACCGTGAAGTACAACGGTTACGCCTGGCGGGCATTGGTGGCCATGACCGCGCCCAGCCCGACGCCTGTCGAGGGCGCCAGCTGGACGCAGATCGGCGCCTACCAGACCTATGACGACCTGCTGTCAGCCAACGCGGTGGCAATCTCTGACAACGCCACACAAATTAATGTGCTGGACGGTCAGGTCACCGCTATATCGCAGGACGTTGTCGCCCTGCAGGCTGAAATGACAGCGGTCGAGGGCGATGCGCAGGCCAATTCGCTGGCCATCGGCACACTGGAATCACGCACCACGGCAGCCGAAGGTAATATCTCTGCCAACAGCTCTGACATCACCCTGCTGCAGAACGCGGTCACAGATCCAGCCACCGGCCTTCAGGCCAATGCAGACGCCCTGAACTTGCTGGACAGCCGCGTCGTGCTGACGGAAGACGGCATTGTTGCCCTGAACCAGGACGTGACGAACCTGCAGTCGCAGATCGACACGCTGGATGTTGACGGGAATGCCCAAGCCCTGCAGGCGCTGGAAACCCGGGTGGAGACGAACGAAGACAACATTTCGTCCCTGAGTTCGTCTGTCACCAGCCTGGGCTCCACGGTAGGCGACAACACCGCCGCCCTGCAGACCAAGGCCGAAACATCTGTTGTTCAGGGCCTCGACGGGGAAGTGACCGACATCAAAGCCCAGTTCACGATCAAGACCGACGTGAACGGGTACATGGCCGGCATTGGCCTGATGAACGATGGCGTGACCAGCGAATTCATTGTGGCGTCCGATGCGGTGTACTTCATCGACCCCGGCCAGTCGATCACGCAGTTCAACCCGAACACCAACTACAGCAGCATCGACGCCCTACGCGACACCCAGTTCGTGTTTGGCTATGCGGAAGTGGAGGGCCAGAAGCGGTTCGCCATCAACGTCCCGGCGTACATCCCTGAGGCGTACATCACCGACCTGATGGTGGAGAGCATTGCCGCTGACAAGATCTTTGCGGCGTCCGGCACTCTGGCTGAAGCGCTCATTGGTGACGCCGAAATTACCAACGCCATGATCACCAACGTGATCCAGAGCAACAACTACACGGCGGACGTGTCGGGCTGGATCATCCAGAAAT
Source organism: Marinobacter sp. OP 3.4 (assembly GCF_036224885.1). Classification (NCBI taxonomy): domain Bacteria; kingdom Pseudomonadati; phylum Pseudomonadota; class Gammaproteobacteria; order Pseudomonadales; family Marinobacteraceae; genus Marinobacter; species Marinobacter sp. OP 3.4. Next base: position 15,874 of record NZ_JAVVLT010000051.1, on the reverse strand, counting down.
CAGGCTATGCGGAGTTCAACGACATCCGCGCCCGTGGGCACATCGAGGCCACCAGCGGTTACATCTCGTCCAGCTTGCAGATCGGGGGCACGTCCTACGACCTGGCGCAAGTCGTCAACATGGCCGAGGCTGCCGGCGACACGTCCCTGTTTGAAAACTGGATTCGCCCCGGCACCACGCTGATCGACGGCAACAAGATTTACACCGGTGATGCCTACGTGGATACGCTCCAGATCAAGGGGCAGGCGGTGACGGTGCCCGCATCTTCGTCAGGCTCAGGATCTGGAGGCCGAGGCGCATGGGGGGGTGCCTTGGCGGCCATGAACTACAACCACGGTGAATCCAGCACGCTCCCAATCATTGTTAATGCCGGTATTTCGGGGTTCGCGTTTTACGTGGACGGTGGCGCGACCACCCGCATTGATCGGTGGAGGTTCCGCCTGGTCGTGAATGGCTCCCAGCGATATTTGTCGGAGTGGTTTCAGGGGGTTTCGACGGGCAACCACGTCGGCGGAAGCTGCATGATTAAGTACGACATGCCATCAGGTACGCGATCAATCTATGTGCAAGCCGAAGCCGAGAACGGAGCGGCAACCAGTCTTTTTGATGTAACGATCTCTGTCATAGGGTGCAAACGATGAGTCGCCTTGCCGTTTACAGGCCAGATGGTTCGATCAACCGGATCATCGACGTGCCGGATTTTTTGGATGAGGCCCAGGCCGAAACCCTGGCTTCAGGCGAGCAAATTATTGCTGTGCCTGAGTGGGTGGAGATGCGAAACGCCTATGTCGGTAATGAGGCCGTCGTCGAGCGGCAGACGATGGCTTTGACCCCGCCGGCCCCGATTGCCGCCAACGGTCAGGAAGAAGCGGTCATCACCGGCATCCCGGTGGGGGTCAGCGTGACGTGGCCTGATGGGCAAACAGACGAAGTCACAGACGGCGAAGTGCGCTTTTCCGTGGACCTGCCGGGCACCTATATCCTGCGTTTCAGCGCGGTTGAATATCTGGGTCAGGAGGTCGCCATTGAAGCGGTCGCTGCATCTTAATCCGGACAACAAACCGGCCACATGGGAGCAGATCCGGGACATCCGTGACGCCCACGAACTGAGCCCGGTCACGACCTCCTACGGCACGTTTGATGCGGACGAGAAAGCGGAATACCGGCTGACGCAGGCCATTGACACATTTGGCTCACTGCCGACCCTGCAAAATGGTAAACTGGGTTGGAAGCTGGCAGATAATACGATTGTGCAGCTCTCCCACTCCGAACTTGTCAACGCTTACCAGCAGATCAAAACCAACCGCGCCATCCGGGCAGCCGTGCTTCACGCAAAGGCTGAGCAATTCCGCGTGGCCGATCCGGCACCGACGCCGGCCCAACTCAAGCAACTGGATTTCTGGCTGACCTGAACCCGTGAGCATCCCCAGGCTGTGTTCCATTGATGACTATTGGTCAGAGGTGGAGCGGGGCCTGGCTGTGGTCCGACGAAAAGCCCCGTCCAACTGGACGCCCAAGAGCATCCGAAAGGCTTGTCATGAACGACGGGCCTTTTTTTTTAAGGTCCCGGAAGGTTTTTTCATCCTTCGCCCCCGGGCCAATCCGGTCACCGTCCACGTTGATGTGGCCTACGGCACCGGCGGCAACCTCATCCGGCGGTACGAACCGCACATCGAACGACTGGCCCGGGACATCGGGGCGGTCGCACTCACCTTTGAATCAACTCGCCCAGGGTACCGCAGAGCCATGCGGCACTGGGTTCGTGATGGCAAACAGTACACGAGGACACTGGTATGAGCGGCGGCGGCGATAACGACATCGAGCAAACCCCCGAGGAAAAAGCGCTGGGCGAGATTGCGGTCAACCGCTGGAACGACTACCAGCAGCGCTTCGTGCCCGTGGAGAACGAATACATCGAGGCCGTTCAGAAGACGGACTCTGATTTCAGCGAGGCCCGGGGGCGAACCACGTCCGCCGTTCAGCAGGCCTTTGCGCCGGCAGAGCAGGATCTTTCCGAGAACCTGTTCGCCCAGGGCATTACCCCGGATTCCGGCAAGGGCGTCACCGCCATGAATGCGCTGGGGCAAGACCGGGGCCTGTCCATGGGCACCGGCCTGAACGAAACCGACGTGGCCGTGGATAACCAGCGTCTTCGTGGCCTGCAGAACGTGGTCCAGATGGGCCAGGGGCAGGCTGCCGAATCTCTGGGCGGCATGGGCCGGGTGGCCGCCGACGCCACGCAGGACTCCATTAATCGCGCCAACCAGTCCTACCAGAACCGTCAGGCCGGACTCCATCTGGCCGGCACGGTAGCCGGGGCCGGGACACAGGCCTACATGAGCCGAGGCCCCGCCACCCAGGGCCTGAATACTCAGGGGCAGCAGAAACCCCTCTACGACAACACGGCTTACGTGAAGAACCTGTGAGGCTGTCATGAGCTACACCGCAAACCTCAATACCCAGACGCAAGGGCTGGCCATGGCAAGCCCGTTTGGTGGTGGCAACACCTTCTCGCCCAGCTACAACCCGACCACCATCGAAACCACCGAAACCGGCGACCAGTCCGGCTCCGAGAACATCGCCAAGATTCATCGGGCCCAGTGGGATGACTACATCGCCCGCTTTGCGCCGGTGGAAGACATGCTATTTGACCGCTTCAACGATAGCGAATTCAAGCAGGGTGCCGTGGATTTCGCCGACCAGACCATGACCGGCGCCATGAACCGCAGTTTCGACCAGACCCAGCGCGGCCTCTCCAGGTATGGCGTTACGCCCACTGGTGACGTGGCCGAGGCCAATAACCGCACATGGGGCCTGAAGACGGCTGCCGCACGGGCAGGCTCTAAAAATGCCATGAGGACCGCCATCGAGGACCAGGAAATGGGCCTGATGACCGGCGGGCTCTCCACAGTCGCACAACAGAGGGAAGACGCATGGCGGGGTTGATCAATGTAGGTCGTCAGTACAAGACGCAGGCCATGCAGGGAATGCAGCAGGCCTCCACGCTGGAGCAGGAGCGCGAACGCCAGGAAGACACACTGGACCAGGCCGACAAGCAGGCGAAGATGACCGCCGCCGGCACAGGTGCAGCCGTTGGTGCCTATGCCGGGGCCTCGTATGGCTCCGGCATGGGCCCCGTTGGTGCTGTTATCGGCGCCGGTATCGGCCTTCTCGCTTCATCCATGTTTTAAGGGGTAATCACCATGGCAGGACAACAAGGCCTTGGCCTGGCCCAGGGCTTCATGCAGGGCTACAGCTTCATGCAGGGCATGGATGAGCGCAAGCAGCGCATGGGTCTGCGTGACCAGCAGGCGCAGCGGGCGACAGAGACGCATCAGCGCCAAGGTGAGCGGCACGACCTGACGATGGATCAGGCGCGACTGCAGCGTGAACAGCAGCAGGCGCAGCAGGTTCTGGGCAAGATGGCTCACGGCCTGCCCCTGGCCGAGGAAGAAGAAGGCTTTCTCCGGGACAACCCGAAATACTGGCCAGTGCTGGATCCGCAGACGGACAAGTCTCTGGAAACCGCCAAAGGCGTCATGGATCCGAACAGCCCCGTTGGCATGCGAAGCCCGGAAACCCTGGACGCCATCAACCAGATGTTTGGCCACCGGATCAACCGGGGCGAGGGCGGAAGGAAGCGAATCGACGGCATCTATCCGGGCAAAGCCCCGGGCACCGTGGCCTTCAGCGTTGAAGTCGAGGGCGAGGACGGCAGGAAATACCGCGCCCCCATGACCGTGAATCGTGGTACTGCCGGTGATGACGAGGTTATGCAGACTCCGGTCGATCAGTTGCTGGGCCAGGTCAAAGGCTATGACATGCTGCGTCAGCCGTTCCGAAACTCCCCCGAAGCACAGGCGCGGGCCAGCAAGATGCTGGCTGTGCTGACTGGGAAGACGCCGGAGCGGTCCAGCGCTTACAGGCAGACCCAAGAGCTGACCGCACTGGGCCTTGACCCTGAACAGGCACGCAACCAAGCCTACGGCATCAAGCCAGATGGCGGCGAAGCCGATTGGCGCCGACTGAATAACAGCGACCTGTACAACCAGCGCACCGGGGATGTCCGGGCTGGCGTTGGCAGCCGAGGCGGCGACGGCAAAGCCCCCGCCGATGTGCAGACCGCTGAGTGGATGGTGGCCAACGGCATTGCGGGCGATCTGTCCGAGGCCTACACCCTTGTGGCCACATCGAAATCCAACCCGTCATCCTTCATCAGCCGATACGTGAGCGCAGCAGCCCGCAATCAGGATGAATACGACCCGAACAAGAAGTCTATGCAGGAGCTGACTGAAGAAGCGCGTCAGGTCTATGACCAGATCGTTGCCCCACAGGCAGGGCTCCGGATTCAGCAGCCGCAAGCTGGACAGCAACAATCACCGCCTGTTCAGCCCCAGGCTCAAGGCCTGCAGATGCTTGATTCGTCTGTCCAGCAACTTCCCTCTGATGGCTCGGCAGTTCCCGCGCCGGACGGCAGCATGCAGGGAAGGGTAAACCGTGGCGGCCAGGCCGACCAGCAAGGCGCAATCCCAGTCGAAGCCCAGCAGCAAGCTGCGCAGATCAAGGCTGAATATCAGGCCGGCAACATCACCCGTGAGCAGGCGGTTTCCGAACTTCGCAGACTGGGATTTGAATGATGCGAGCAGATCAGTTTCTGGATTCTGATGGACCTACAACTGCCGGCAGCCAGCCTGTGACGCAGCCGGCGCCCGCGAGTGCTGACGCCTTTCTTGACGCGCCTGACGATGCCGCAAGCTCTCCTGAGGAAGCGGTCCCAGAGCAAGGAATGGGGCTATCGCCGAATCGCCTGTTTGGCGTTGGCGCAAATCAGAACCCTGAGCGCTTCCGTCAACAGCCGCAACCAGAGAATGGCCAGCAGTACGACAGCTTCCTGGAGGCTACCGGCAAGAGTCTGGACAACGTGCCCGAGAGGTTGCAGCAGTCCTTTGGCGGCCTGGTCCAGATGCTGGGCGAGGACATGGACCAGGAGCGCGAGCGGCACATGCAGATCTCTGCGCAGCGGCTGGGCATTTCCCCGAACGAATACAAGGCCCTGGCGTGGGCTGGACGGGAAGGAATAATTGACCCAGAGACGCCGATCCCCGAGGCGCTGGATAGCCTGAAATCGCGCATGTCCACCGAGCTGACGCCGGAACAGCAGCAGGTGGTCGCGGACATGGGCATCATCAACCCGCAGGAGATTGCGGAATCTGGCGAGAAGACCCGCCGTGATGCCCAGGCCGACATGGTGCCGGTCAACGCGGAGCCTGGAAGCCCTGAATATTACACCAGCACTGCGATTGCCAGCATCGCGGAAATGACTCCGGCTCTATTCGCTAGCGCCGTAACCCGCAATCCCGCCGTGGGCATGAGTATTATTGGCGGCCAGGTGACTGGGGAATCTTACGGCACCGGGCGGGACGAGGGGCTGTCTGTTGATGAATCCCAGCGCTATGCGGTGGCACAGGCAGCAGCCGAGGCGATCCCTGAATACCTGCCAATTTCGCGTATCATCAAGCCGGGCACGAACTTCTTCAAGAAGTTGGCGGAAGCAGGCGCGGCTGAATCCGTCCAAGAGGGCATTACTGCAGCGCTTCAGGCCGGTATCGATAAAGGCACCATTCACCCGGACATGACATGGGGCGAGGCCCGGCAACTGATCCAGGACGGCATGATTGTGGGCGGCATCGCTGGTCCTGGCATGGCCGCCATCACGGAGCCGCTGGTGCGGCTGCGCAATCAGCAGCAGTCAGAGCCGGGGGGCGACACGGGCGACGCTCCGCCTGCGGACGCCCCCGTCGGCGGCCAACCAATAGCCGAACAGTATCTGGGCGACGAGTTGCCCGAGCAGGCGCCCGCCTCACGCCGCGCAGCCGCAGAAGCAGCCCGACAGACCGGGGGGGGGGATGGTCAGCCGGTCAGCCGCAACCTCCAGCGAGACCCTGCCGGCCAAACCGCTGTTGAAACGTCCGCAGAGCAGGCAGAGCCCGCCGTAGTAGATCCGATCTCTGTCTTGCCTGAGCCAGACCAGGATGTGGTGAATCGCCGCTTTAGCGAGCCCGAGACACGCGACGCCGCCATTCAGGTGTTTGACCGAGTCAAGCCTGCCACATCGAATCAGAGAGAGTTGGCCGCCATTGACGTGGAAATCAGTGGCGACCAAGGCGAGCTTGCCGCGCCCCGGGTGCAGGTGCTTGATAGCCTGCGCCAGACACTGAATGCCAACAAATCCCTGCGCTCCCGCCTACAGACTGCGTTCCCGGAAGCCGAACAGGGTGGCCGCATCCCCGGGGTGACCGCTACCAGCTCCAACAGCATGAACCTGATTGCTCGCGCCATCCAGCAGCCAGAAGTCAACGATTCCGTAAACCGTGCTGCCCAGCGCATCAGTCAGGGCGAAAGTCGCGCCGACGTGCTGAAGGATCTGCGCAGCGAGATTGCGAGTTTTGAGTCCACTGCGGTGCCAGCTACACAAAGCCAGCCCACCCAAGATCCCACCATTGAAAGTGCCGCGCCCTTGGCGCCGGTAGAAACCGGCCAGCAGACCGGCCAAGAAGCTCCCCTCACAAACGACCAAGCCGATGTAGCTCAACCAGTTACGGAACAGCCGGAAGCGGCGAATTCGCCAACCGATAATCGGGGCGATGAGCAGGCTGCTGCGCCAATCGAAAACCCCCGCAAAATGGATCTTGTCACCGACGAGGCCGGCAAGGTGGACATCAATGCGTCCGTCGAAGCTCTTGGCCCGGTGCCGCAGGGTTACACCCGACTTTATCGGGCCAGCAGCCCCACGGTTGGATTCGAAGACGTGTTCGAGAAAGAAGGTCTTGAGCAGTTCCAGCGGGGAGACTTGAAAGGGAAACGGTACACGAACGACCCTTCATACGCGGAGTATTTCCGTTCCACCTACGGAAATGACGCCACAATTGAAGTGCGCGACGTGGCGAGTGAAGGCTTGGAGGATCGGGCCGTCAATGATTACGAGTTTATTGTTGATGATGGAGAGCGCAGCGCCCAGTCGCCGGCTGAATCAACAACCGATCAACAAGCCGAGCCCGCTGATACCGCGCCTTCCCAGGAATATGAGCCTGAATCTGGCCGGCCCAATCAAGAAGCTGAGCCAGCCAACACCCAGCCGGAAGCGGCGTCCAGCCAGCAAGATGATCCGCCGCTATTCTCCGCCCGCAGGGGGCGCGGCCAGCGGCGCCAGCCCTTGCCTCGCCGCCAGGTTGAGAATACAGTGAATCAGTTCTTTCGGAAGTATCAAGGAGCAGATGATGTCCGAACCAAGATCCACGATTCCGCTGAAACCCTTCCGGGCTACAACCCAGAGCGAGACGCAGGCGACACCATCGCCGGCCAGTTCGAGCCGCGAACCAACACCGTTCACCTCGTCGCAAATGCTTATGATCGCCAAAGTCAGATCCGCGAGACGCTTCAGGAAGAAATCCTGGTTCACAAGGGCCTGGGGTTCTTTAAGCCAGAGGATCGCCAGCAGCTTTACCGGGACATCCAAAAAGCGGCCGCCGAAAGCCAGGAAGTAGCGCAGCTTTGGGAGCAGACGGTTCGTGACTATGAATCGGTTGCAGAAACCGCAAGCCTGAACGAAGAACAAGCCAACCGGCTGTATGCTGAGGAACTGCTGGGCACCCTGGCGCAGCGCAAGGTCAACTGGCTTTCCCGGGGCTGGCGCACACTTCGCAATGGACTGAAGCGCCTGCTGGTCAGGGCCGGCTGGGTTCGTGATAACATTGGCGCGGATGAGCTGCGCAGCCGCATTGATCTGATTGCCCGAGCTTTCGAGCATGGCCGCCGCGCTCCACGCCGCAACTTCACACAGGACATTCGCGGCAACCAGCCGGAGGCTGAGCAAGCCCCGCCACTGCCCGAGGTTGGAGAAATCACTGATGAGTCAGAAGCGCAAAGAATCCGAGATCGATTTAACCAAGGGCCTGGCCAACAGGAAGTCCGTGGAAGATCTCTTGGCGGAGGGCAAACTCGGGAAGGGTGGCAGGAAGAAACCCGAATCACCGACCGAGCCGGGCGACCGCTCCTCGTCTTCCGAGGGGCCAGCCGAGAGCTGACAGCGGAAGACTTCAGCGCCGAGCGCCGGGGGTTCGCCACCAAACACCCGTCGGCCTCTCTTGGCACTTTCTTTACGCACTCCGATATTGACGCGCAACGTTATGGCGCCGTCCGCCCGTACTTCCTTGACGTGCGCAACCCCTACCTGATCGAGGGCAGCGATTTGCCCGGCTTTAATTCGCCCCAAGAGGCGGAGCAATTCCGTAATGACTTGGAAGCCCGGGGCTACGACGGAATCGTGATCGACTACACTGACCTTGGTGGCCCGCAGCACATTGTGCCGTTCGCGCCTGAGTCGGTAATCATTGATGACGACGTGCCCATGTTCAGCCGAATGGGCAACCGGCTGGACCATGCTGCTGACCACTTCGATGACCTTGATGCAGACCAGCGCACCGCCCTGGGCAAGATTGCACCCAAAACGCCCAGAGAAAAGGCTTCTGATTGGCTGGCCGAGAGACTGGACCGCTGGGCCACCAAGCTCCGCCAGGGTATCGTGGACCGCTTTGCCGCGCTCAAGGATGTGGACGAGGCCTTGTATGGCCAGGACGTAGTGGAGGGCTCCACCGCCTCCAGCAGTTGGGTTCTGGCGCAAATGGCCGGCGCTGCCAGCGGGGCCCTGCAATCGATGCTCACTACCTCGCGGATCAAGCTGAACACCAAGGAGGGAGTCATCACCCTGCGAGAGGACAGCGAGCGCGGGCTGAACGACACGTTGAAGCAACTGGGCACCGCTGCCGAGATCGAACGCTTCTTTGGCTGGATCGCCGGCAACCGGTCAGCACGGCTGATGGAGGATGGCCGCGAGAACCTATTCACGCCCGAAGAAGTCGATGCCCTGAAGCGCCTGAACGAGGGCAAAACTGAATCGGGGCAATCGCGCAAAGCGCTTTACAACAAAGTGTTCCGCCAGTTCCAGGAGTACCGGGACGACGTGCTGGAGATTGCAGCGCAGACCGGCATCATTACCCAGGAGCAGCGCGAAACCTGGGCCAATGAATTCTATGTGCCGTTCTATCGCCTGGCTGACAAAGAGGGCGGATTTACCGGCCCGAAGTCATCCGGGGGCATCAGTCGCCAGGAAGCTTACAAGCGCCTGAAGGGCGGCAGGGAAAACCTGAACGACCTGCTGGAAAACACGATGATGAACTTCCATCATCTGCTTCAGGCAAGTCTGAAGAACCAGGCTGCGCTGCAGGCAATGGAAAACGCTGAAGACCTCGGCATTGCCCGGGAAGTTCGGGAGGCTGAGCGCACCCCAGAGAACAGCACCTTCGTTCTCCGAGACGGGCGCAAGATCTGGTATGAGATTGATGACCCGCTGGTATTCAAGGCGGTCAGCGCGCTGTCCCACCCGGGCATGAACAGCACGATGCTGGACATAATGCGCAAGTTCAAGCGCCTGTTCACGAACATGATCACCACCACGCCAACCTTCATCTTGCGCAACCTGATCCGGGATACTTTGCAGGCCCTGGCCACCAGCCCGGTTGCCAAGAACCCGCTGCGTAACGCTATGATGGGCGCGAAAACCTACGGCAATGGCCGGACCAGGGCGCAGATGATGGCGTCTGGTGGCTCATTCAGCTTCGGCCACCTGTACGGCGAGAACGCGGATGAAATGCGGCTACAGATCACCGGGGCCCTGGGTCGGGCGGAGGTGCTCCGCTCCCCCAGCATGGTGCCGGCGACGGTCAAAGCCCTCTGGCGCCAGTGGAATAACGTGACCGACTTTACCGAAAACGTGAACCGGGCGGCAATCTATGCACAGAACGTGGAGGAGCGCGGGGAGCTCTACGCAGCCTTCCAGGCGCGAGACCTGATGAATTTCAGCCAGTACGGCTCATGGCCGGCTGTGCGCATCCTGATTGATGTGGTCCCGTTCATGAATGCCCGGCTCCAAGGGCTGGACAAGATCTACCGCAGTGGCGTCAAACCTGCATTCCGAGCCACCTTTGGCCAGGGCAACGCCACGGATGCACAGATCGCCAAGCGCTTCTGGGCTGTCGCTGGCACTCTGGCCCTGGTGTCTATCGCCAACTACCTGCGCAACTACGAGGATGACGAATACAAGCGCCTTGAAGAATGGCAGAAGGACACCTACTGGTTCATTCGCCTGTCTGAAGATCACGCTATATTCGTTCCGAAGCCCTTTGAGGTTGGCGCCATTGCCACTATGGCCGAAAGGGTGACGGAGCAGTTCGTCAACGAGGAAGCGACCGGCAAGTTGTTCAGGCAGCGCCTGGGGCATATGCTGACCGATACGTTCTCATTCAGCCCCGTGCCGCAGGTCGCTGCGCCGCTACTTGATGTGTACTCGAACTACGACGCTTTCACAGGAAGGCCCATTGAATCCCAGGGCATGCAACGCATGCGGCCTTCGCTGCGCATGCGACCGACCACAACCGAGCCGGCCAAGTGGGTCAGTTCGGGAGTTGAAATGCTTCTGGGGCCCGATAACTCTCTGACCCCATCCCCCGTCCAGGTAGATCACCTTATTCAAGGCTACTTCGGCTCTGTCGGGTCATGGATGTCGGGAGTTGGCGACACGATCATAAAAGGCGCACAGGGCGAGACAGAGCCTGCCAAGCGGTGGTATGAGTACAACCCCATCCGCAGCTTCTACAAGAACCTGGGCGACGAGGAATGGTATACCCGTTACGGCACGGTGTTTTATGAAGCGCTCAAGGAGGTGAACCGGGTTCATGCCGATATCCAGGAGTACCGTGAGCTGGGCCAGATGGAGCAAGCCGAAGAACTGATTGAGCAGAACCGCAGCAAGTTGGCCCTGCGAAGAATGCTGAACAGCACCCAGCGAGACCTGAGCAAGATCAACAAGCGTATGGAGCAAATCAACCGCGCAGAGAAGTCAGCCGAATGGAAGCGCCGGGAGTTGGATCGCATGAAGGCCATCAGGAATAGGCTGCAGGAAAGAGCTGGCAGACTGGTTGAACAGGTGGAGTCCCGGGAAGGTTAGCGCCCCTGGTTGGCCCCCGCAAACGCAATAATCAGCAACAGGATTAGGAGTGGCGGGTAAGCGATTATCCACATCATGATAAAAAAGATCACCGGGATAATCACGAACGATAGCGTCAGGAAAAACCCCCACGTATGCCACCTGGTGGTGAATTGGGTAAGCGCCAGCAAACCAACTACCATCATGAAACAGGCCAAACCAAAAATCTCGCCCCATCCCATCTAAAAAGCCTTGTTCCCTAGCACGTCACGCCCCTTTACAGTTCAGCAGCGCCGACCTATCAGGCGCCCCGCTATCCAGCATGCCACGGACGCACGCATTGTAAGGAGAGAGATACTGCCATGCAGCAACCGCCAAAACGAAAGCAATCGCGACAGCAATAATGGTGACGCTGGTTCGCCCGCTCATTTCATCCTCACCCCTCTTCCTTTCGACGATCCATTTCCCGCAACTCCCTTATAAACTCCGAGGCTTCCGCGTTGGCTTTTGCCATCAATGAGAGTTCCATGCGGACCTGCTGAAGCTGCTCCTCCAGTCTCTGGGATACCCCTGCCGCCGCCTCCAATTCCTTCGGACCCGCAAAGCTTTGCTCCAGGCGGGCGACTATCTCTGAATTCATTGATCTGGAATTGCGCTCAGCTGCCTCTCGGATCTGCTCGCGCATGCCTGCCGGCAGGCGCAGCTGGAACTTGTCGAGTTGATGGCTGGGGTAGGATTTTTCGCTCATACGGCGAGGATAAAGGCAAGTTGACATTAAATCTATGATGGCAGCTTGCCATCACCACAAAGCTATGCCAGCATGATAGGGCAAGTTGCCATCAAGTGCGGAACGGAGGATAAGCCTTGAGTAACTACCCAAGCAATCAACTAGAGAAGTTTAGTGTTCGGCTTCCTGCTGGCATGCGAGAAATGATTCGCCGGCAGGCAGAGGCCAACAAGCGCTCCATGAATGCGGAGATAGTTTTCCGCCTTCAGCGAGCATATAGCCAGCCAGCAACTCAGCAGGAGGCGGCATGAGCAACGTAACCGATATCAGAACCGGGCTGCCGGTGGTGGCCGGCGTTGAAATCGCAGTGGACGATCAGGGCAGGTTCAACCTGAATACCATTCACAAAGCGAGTGGCACCGGGGCTGGCAAGAAGCCAAGCGAATGGCTGCGTACGAAACAGGCCCAGGAATTGGTCGGAGAGTTAGAAGCGGAAATTCCCGCTTCTAAAATTCTGGACACCGTAAAGGGGAGGGGTAGGACCGGCACTTTCGCCCACGAACTGCTGGCAATCTCTTATGCCGGATGGATCAGCCCCGCCTTCCAACTGAAGGTGAACCAAGTGTTCATGGACTACCGGACAGGCAATCTTGCACCGGTGAAGGTGCCTGGGTCGCTGTCCGAGGCTTTGAGGCTTGCAGCGGATCAGGCGGAGCAGATTGAAAGGCAGTCAGACCGGATTGAGAAGTTGGAGAACTTCTTCCAGCAGGGGATGACCCTGGCTGCGTTCGGCAAAATGCTGAATGGCGTCAACACTCATGAGCTCAGCAACTACGTCTGGAAGGATCTTGGCTGGCTGTACAACGAGAGCCGGTCAGGCGCCAATCGTAGACTGCGTGTTTACCACACTGCCCGGGACAAGTACCTCACGGAGACGAGTAGGGAAATCGGCGTTCACGGTTCTGAGAACCTGATACGCTATGAACCAAGGTTGCTGAAGAAGGGCGCCAAGAAGCTGTATGACTTGTATCTGAAGGGCGAGCTTCCGATGAAGCGGACCTGGGATGGTGAGTTCGTACACATGAAGTTTGATAGCGAGGCAGCGTAGCCGGATGGTGAAAACTGCACTATGAGTAGAAAACCGTGACCACCGCACACTGTCGGTGGCCACGATTAACCCTAACGCCTGCGGGAACAGGCAAAAGGAGAGCGTCATGAGAACGCAAGATCATATTAGCACACGCAGTGAAGCCGTGAATCCCCATAAAGGGGGAGCCCCCGAGAGAGACGCCTGGGACGAAGACCTGAAGGATAACCAGGAGGAATTCAGTTACGCAAAGACGAACCTGGCGCCCCAGCTTGACCTTCGCATCCCAGAAAGAAACATTGAGTGTAGGGATGACTTGAGCTTCACGGGGAGGGTGTTCAGCGGAAAATTCACTGTTATGGATAACTGGCTGCCGCCCCGCCTTCCCACTCAGATCGGCCAGTGGCATCGCGAGAAGGCGATGGGGTATGACATGGCTGGAGAAATCATGAGGCTGAGAGAGGAAGATGAGCACGCCGCCCATGAAGCAATGAAGTTCGCTTTCGAGAGCGATGGGTGGCGGACCGGCGGCGAAGGTATTGAATGCGGCTTTGCTGAAGCCATTGCAGCTCTAGCAATCGTTGGTATGCGAGCTATCGCTGGTGGTGCCGAGATGTATCGCCCTGTATGACAGTTCGGGCCGGGCACAGTGCCTGGCCCACTCTCTCCCTCCATGAACCTCCGGCAACCATAGCACAAGACTACAGGTAGGGAATCCCCTTAAATGGGGGTATTTGGCTACGCTTTTCGTTCTCGGATTCCGGTGAACATGGTCCCGCCGCCCAGGGGCATATCCCCGTAGGTGGCAATGATCGCCCCGGACTCAGCGTCAAATACGTGCGCCCACTCTATGGGCGTTGTGCGCGGCTCATCTTCCATGAAGTCGAGATCTTCATCATACGGCTCCACGCCCTCCTTCCCAATAGCCTGCTGCGCAAAGGCAATGGCATCCTCCCGGCTCTCCCTTCTGCCCAGTAGGTCGTAACCGCCGCCTGCTGCGTAATAGCGTTCACCGCCGAAAATTAGGTACATGGTGACCTCCGTTGGTCAGTGATCTCGAAGAAAATCGTCAGCAAAAATGGGCGCATTATCCCTGGGCCGGCCCGGCCGGCAGCCTTCTTGCGCCTCACCATCAAGACCCCTAAGCAGGATGTCGCCCTCCGCGAACTGCATGGGCTCAGTTTCGAGGACAGCACGCACAACATCGTCTCGGGTTACCTGCCGGGACAGCAGGCCCTCCATGAGCGCGTCTGCTATCTTCTCGGCATAATCCTGAAATCGCACAACCTTTCCCATGATGGCCTCCGTTGGTCAGTGCAGCACCCTGGCTGCAAAGTGGTGTTTTTGATCTTCAGTAAGTCCGGCCTGCAAAGCATCCAGATAATCTATGCTTTACCATGGCGATCTGTATAGCCGGAAGATTCGCGAATCCGTATAACTGCCTTCTTGGCGTCCTCAATATCCTGGAAGACGCCGATGGTTTTGCTTACGTTCGGCTCCACAAAAACTCTTGCGATCCATTTTTTTACAGACTTGTCCCAACACACACCACTTACACCAGATGTATTGCTGGAATGAAGCTTTCCGTTTCGGTGGTTCTGAGAGTTATCCACGAGCCGGAGATTGGATAGCCTGTTGTCGTCCCGGTCCCCGTTAATGTGGTCGACATGCTTGCCATACGGGTCAGTCCCGCTAATAATCATTGCCAGCCTGTGCGCCAGGTATTTAGTACCGAGAAGAGCGATATACCGATAACCATTCGATGCCAGCCCGCCCGCTTTGCGACCGGCGTCTCGTGACATAAAAATCTTCCAGGCGCGCTCTGTCTTGAAATACTGACGACTCCTGGGTTTTAAAACAAAAATACCGGTTTCAGCGTCATACTCAAGAAAGCTCTCCAATAGATCTTTCGACGGATATTTTTTTGTCTGCATACTGGTGTACCTTCTGTTGGCGAAACCGCTCTGAGAGCCCTTAACCTTTGATCACCCGCTTTGCAAAATCTTCCTTATCCTGTTCTGAAATACCTCGTTTTAAGGCATCTAAATAGTCACTGTACCATTGCATCATAACCTGCCGCTGCTTCAGGTACTGCGCCTTGTTGTACACCCCGGCCACACCCTGTTCGACGTGCGATAGTTGCATTTCCACGTAGTCCTTTCGCCAGCCGTGTTCGCGCAGCAGGGTGGACGCCGTGTGCCTGGATCCGTGGCCGGTCAGTTTGCCCTTGTACCCGGCATTCGACAGAACGGCGTTGACGGTGGTGTGAGAGAGCACGGCGTTCGACTTTACCCCGGGGTAAAGGTACCGGCCCCGGCCGGTAATTTCCTCAAGGTTGCGCAGCAGCGGGATCAGTTGATCGGGCAGCGGCACCAGGTGGTCGCGGCGCTTCTTCATCTTTGGCCCCGGGATCGTCCACATCTGCTCATCCAGATCTACCTCGGACCATTCAGCCCACCGGACCATGCCGGGGCGTGAGGCTGTCAGCAGGATCATGTACACCGCAACCCGAGTGGGGTACATGCTGTTGGACCGACTCAGCGCGTTCAGGAAGTCCGGCAACTCTGGCTCATGCAGGTGTGGGTGGTTCTGGGTCTGCGGCGCCTTCTTGGCGACGTGACGCAGCTCACTGGCCGGGTTCAGGTCACACTTCCCCTGGGCGATGGCCAAGCTGAATATCTGATTCATCCAGCCGCGAGCTTTCTTGGCAATGTGCCATGCGCCCCGGCCCTCGATCTTCGATTGCAGCTGGGTACATTCTGCCCGGGTCACGCTCTCAAGCGCCTTGCTGCCGATGGCCGGGAGCATGTCTTTGTCCAGGGCGTCGCGCATCAGCCGGAGTGTCTTGGGCGCCAGGCCTTCAGCCACCTTGCGGCTGTACCAATCCTCTGCCGCTTCTTTGAACGTGGGCTTTACCTTGGCCTGGTCCTTTATGGTCTTCAGGTCTGCGCCGTCGCTGGCCAGCTTGCGCAGCCGCTCCGCTTCCTCCCGCGCAGACTTTCCGGAAACCTCCGGGTAC